>JAHRHE010000226.1 GCA_020027965.1 Nitrospirota bacterium
CGGGCTCCGTGTAGTAGTACAAGGCACAGGAATGGGGATCGTTCTCGGGACAGCGCATCAGCCTGGCAGTCACCAGGCGGCTCAGGAAGTCGAGAAAAGCCGGTGAGCGGTAGAGTTCCATAAACTCCGTGGCCTTTTCGCGCACGATGAAGTAGCTGACGCTTCCGCCCTTCTTGCGCCCTGGAATGTAGTTCCGATTCAACAGGGGCCTCAGGCGCTCGACCTGAGGGACCAGATAGGCTCCCACCGCCTCCCGGGGCAGGAAGCTGGGCAGGACCACGAACTCGTTCTGATCCCAGTACTCCTTCTGTACGCGGTCGAAGTCCAACGCCGCCACCGCCCGATCAACCACTTCACTCAGACTCTTGGTCGCTGCTACACTCATAGTCTTACCTTTCCGCCCACCGCAGACAGTTGTTTCGCCAGGTATCCTTCACAATCCTTCGAGGCGCTCAGAGAATACAACCAACAAAGGTGGCTTGTCGAGAATGAACACACGACAGGATGCTCAAAAAGGCCATCCAACGCGGCCGCAGGCAAGAAACAACCGGAGGCGTATCCTCTGGGATACGTTGAGGATTGTTTCGAGCCGAGAACAAAGTTGGGGGCCTTTTTCAGCATCCTGCTATGGAGGCCCCAGAGCCGGCGCTTTGACCACTTCCACGCCCGCCGGGACCTCGAACTCGAACAGCGAGTCCTTGAGCTCGGTGTTGGCCGTCAAGTGGTCGAACTGGAACGTTGAGACATTGCCGCTGATCTCATGGATGGCCACCATCTTGATAAAGTAGGTCTTGGGCTCAAGCTCCAGGACGATCTTCTCGACGGTTCGGACCGAGTCCGACCCCGTTGGCTTCGGAATCAACGTCAAGAGTGGCACCCCGCCCCGCCCCCGCGTCCCTCCCGGAGTCGGCTCCACGTTAAACTGTTCTTCCAGCTTCGCCACCCCCTGCAGGAGCTGTAAGGGAGCCTGCGAGGCCGCCATCTGCGTCAATTTGCCCACGAGGACTTGCTTGTGCTCCGGCACGTACATCATGACGTCGTTGCGGTTCACGTAGATTTCTTCCACATTCGGGTCTAAATAGTCCCAGCGCAGCCGGCCCGGCTTCTTGATGTACACGCGACCGGTCGAAGAGAGCGGCGTGGCAAAGCCCTCGATTCTCGTGCTCTGCGTGAAATCCGCCTGAAGGTCTTTGGTCTGTAAGTACCGGGTCTGCAGCTTTTTGACCACCCCCTTGATCTCTTTAAGGTCCTTCTCCTCACCCGACGCCTGAACCGGCATACCCTCCACCATCCCCACAAGCCCGGCAAGCGCGATAAACACGAAAAAATGAGCAAAGGGCCCTATCTTCATCGCCTTTATCCTCAGGCCATTGAGCGGACGGCACCGATCCGAAACAGTGTGGGGAGACCGGCCTGCGCCCACATTGCGCACGCCGAGCGAGCACACCTCTACCAATCCATTCTCTGAGGACAGGTAGCCTCGCAGCCTCAGACTGCGCGCGTCACTTGTTTTTTCATCGAGCAGGGTGGTCAGGGTGGGACCTATTGCGCGCATCATTTTCACCCGCCCAACCCGGGCGCGCCAAGCCGCGCCCTTGCCCAAGCGAGCACCACTTCAGCCGTTTCTCCATCAACAAGCGGGCAGGTGGCAGGGTGGACTCAGACTGCGCGCGTCATCACCCGTTGCATTCCTGGGAGCAACGGGTACCCGGCACACATCCACCACTTTCCGAAGCGATCGATCTTGTGTGCGTGCTCCGCGAGCACAGGAGGCACCCCGACCACACACTCCCGTTCTTGTATGCGCTCCGCCAGGAGGTCAGGATGGCCGCCCGGCCCCGCCTCTATTCCCCTCCCACCACTCCGCGCCGCGCCAGCACCTCTCGCCGTCCATCGCGCGCCGGCGCCCCCACAATTCCTTCCTCTTCCATCCGCTCAATCATCCGGGCCGCGCGGGGATAGCCGACGCGCAGGCGCCGTTGAATCAATGACGCCGAAGCCTGGCCGGTGGAGAGGACCAGCTCCCTCGCTTGCTCATAGACCTCGTCGCGCAGCTCATCCTCGGCCGCCTCCTCCTGACGCAGCGATTGCAGCTCCTCGCTATATTTGGGAGGCGCCTGTTTCTTCAGGAAATCGACGACCCGGCGCACATCGTCGTCGGCCACGAAGGATCCATGGATGCGGCTGATCCGACCAGTCCCCGACGCGAGGTACAGCATATCGCCTCGCCCCACCAAGGCTTCAGCGCCATTGGCGTCTAGAATGGTTCGGGAATCGGTCTTGGAGGAGACCTGGAAGGCGATCCGCGCGGGGAAATTCGCCTTGATCAGCCCGGTCAGCACGTCCACCGACGGCCGTTGCGTGGCCAGCACCAGATGGATCCCGGAGGCCCGGGCCATCTGGGCAAGCCGCGCAATTTTGTCCTCCACCTCCTTGGGCGCCACCATCATGAGGTCCGCCAGCTCGTCGATCATCACCACGATGTAGGGAAGCGGCGCGGGCGGCGTCTTCGCTTCAGTTGCGGGAGAAGAGCTTGAGGACGGCTGCGGCATCGCGTGCTCACCGGCTGAGAGGCGGTCTTCCTCAGACAGAAACTCGATCGGCAACTCCGCCTGCTGCCCCTTCTTGGCCTGGGTCGCCTTTCGGACGACGCCTTGTGCCTCGGCGACCCAACGATTATAAGCATCCACGTTGCGCACGCCCGCATCAGCGAGGAGTTTGTACCGCCGGTCCATCTCCTGAACGACCCAGCCCAGGCCGCGCGCGGCGGTCTTGGCGTCGGTGATTACCGGCCTGAGCAGATGCGGGATGCCGTCATACAGCTGCAGCTCCAGCATCTTGGGATCGATCAACAAGACCTTGACCTCGTCGGGCCTAGCGGAGAAAAGGATGCTCAAGAGCATGGAGTTGAGGCTGACGCTCTTTCCCGCTCCGGTCGCGCCGGCCACGAGGAGATGCGGCATCGCCTTCAAGTCCGCGACGACCGGCGTGCCGAAGATGTCCTTGCCCAGCGCCAGGGTCAGCTTGGACCGAGATCGGGTGAAGGCCTCGCTGGTGAGCATCTCTTTCAGCGAGACCGTCTCCCGGTAGGGGTTGGGCACTTCGATGCCAACCACCGACTTCCCGGGCAGGGGCGCCACGATGCGCAAGCTAGTGGCCTTGAGCGCCAGTGCCAGGTCATCGTCCAGATTGACGATGCGGGCCACCTTGATGCCGGGCGCCGGCTCGAATTCGTACATGGTGACGACCGGGCCAGGATGCACTTCGGTGACCTTCCCTTCGATCCCG
>JAHRHE010000227.1 GCA_020027965.1 Nitrospirota bacterium
CTTTGGCGTCCGAATCAGTGAGGCCGAGATTCGGCATGCGCGTGTCCGGCTTCATGCTTTGGGGGTACTTGATCCAGCGGTAGACCCATGCGGGATTGAGCCGGAATCCCGCACGATCCAGCGCCGGACCCACCACCCCGCCTGCTTCTCCAACCCGGTGACAGGCATGGCAGCCGTACTTATTCATGTACAGGCGCCTTCCATCGTCGGACAGCTTCACGGCCTGCCCGGGCTTCATCGTGAGATCCGGTCTGGAAACGGCCGCGAACTTCGGCCGGGCGGAAAAGTTGGCCTCCGCCGCTTTGGCCTTCTCCAATTCCTTTGCTGCGAGGGCCAGGGTGTCCTGCTCCTTGCTGGTGGCAGAGTCATCAACTTCAGCGCGCTTCTTCTTGGCTTCCTCCTCAGCCTTCTTCTCAGCCGTTTCCAAAGCCTGCTTGGCCCGATCGTATTGCTGCTGAGCAGCCTGAAGCTGGTCCTGCAACCCTTTCTTCCGCCCGTCCACGTCGTACTGCAACTTCGTTCCGTGCAGAGTCCTGACGTAGGCGACGATCGCCCAGAGCTCCTCCTCGGACAGCGTGTACTTGAAGGTCGGCATGGTCGGCACGGCAAACTCATCGTCGCCGATCTTGTCGCCCACCTCGGGGGTGGTATCCTTCATCTCGCGGGAGACAGTCGCAAAGAGCTCCTCGTCTTTGAACGTGGACATCTCCTCCTTGGCCGAGAGATCCTTCGGACGGGGATCCGGCATCGAGCTCCAGTTATAGCCCTCGTTCTGGCGGCCGTGCTCACCGTGGCAGTGCATACAATAATGGGCGTACAGTTTCTGGCCCTTGGAGACCTGCTCACTTTGAAACAGTGCGCAGCCAGCCCCGACGACGAGCGCCGAGAGGCCGACGAGCGCGCCGGCCAGCCAGACCCTTCGAACATCGCCTGTCGTCCTCATGCAGACCGCCCTTTCTTCAGCTTCCGGATGACCACGAACTGAAAGCCGACCGCAAGGCCGATGGCCAGCGCGGCATAGAGATACCCCGAATAGTCGGGCGGCGGCTCGGCGCGGAAATACCACCACGAGGACACCGCCTTTTCCGATCCCTTCTCTTTCAGATCGCCGCTCTCCAGCTTCTTTCCGTCCCAGATCGCAAACGCGACGCTGATGAACTCGCCGGGCTTGATCTGGACATCATGCTCCACATCGCCGGTCGAGAGGGGGCGAGCGAACACGACCTTCCACGTGCCGTCCTGATAGACGCCTTTGCCTTTGACATCCTGCTGGGCCTGGACTTTCAGGGTGCCGAACCCCTGGGCATTCATGTCCAGAACCTTGGCGCTCACGTTCTTCCAGTACCAGATATTGACGGGGCCGCCCTCCACCTGGGCCATGGGCTGGCCATGCGCGAAATGCGCTTTCTTGTCCCCGACCATGAACTCCAGCGCCGCCGCGTCATGGGGATCTTTGCTGGGATCCGCGTACTCAAGGAGAATGGCCAGGTGCCGGCCGTCATGCAGGGCGCGCACGGTGACCGACTTCACGGTGACTTCGCCAATCCGCGTCGGCCAGTGCACTTGAGGGGACAACGGGAACTCCGAGCGGGGCGCGGTGTTCCACGCGGCGGCGGTCGGATCCTCCGCCGGCAGGGTTCCCGTCACGAGCGCAGCTCGGACCGCAACGCTTTCCTGGGCGATCGCAGGCTGAGCCACCGGCAACCCGGTCATCAAGAACGCCCCGCCGATCACACCCAGAGAGCAGACACTCAACCGAAGCACGCCTTTCATGACCTCATCAATCCTTTCCCCGCCTAGAACTTTCCCCACGTTAGCTCTCCCAGTGAGGGCTGCCGGGCTGCTTCCTATTGCGCGCGTCCAGCGAGCACCGCCCACTCTGATAGACATCTCAAATCAATCTTGGTGCGCGATGCGCGAGCACGGGAAGTGGCCCGGCAGCCCTCACAATCCCTTACTCCCAGGTCCTGGGCTTCTGATGGGCCCCGTCGTATTCGCCCATGATGATTTTCCAGACCCACTCATCCGGAAGCTCCAACTCCCAGCGTGGCATCGCCGATTTCCAGGGCATGCCCTCGACCGGCAGCCCCACCCCACCCTTCTTGATCCGCCAGTACAGGTAGGATTCCTGGAGCTGGGCGATCGTTCCCGCATCCACGAAATTCGCCGGGGGCGGATCGAAGCCACGAGCGGCCGGCCCCTTGCCGTCGAAATTCGCGCCGTGGCAGGGGGAGCAGAAGGCGGCGAACAGCCCCTTGCCCATCATCACGTTCTCCGGGGTGTTCGGGATCGGGTTTGAGAGTCCGACAAACTCGCCGGGCGGAGCCGGATGGATGGTCCGGCTCTCAGCCGGCGGCATGTCGCTGGGAACCGCGGTGGCGTAAGTCTGCCAGCCAACCAGGAGGGGAAAGAGCACCAGCACCAGCAGGCGGGCGATTTTCATGGACCCGGTCTGTCCTTCTCCGCTCAAGAAGCGGACGATGGGGCCAAAGAACTCCTCGGTCGACTCACCGCTGATGGTGCCGAAGATGACGATACCGGCGACGGTCAGGACCAGGTAGAGGAAGATGAGGTTGGCCGGAAGCGGAGCCGTGAACAACGGCAGGATGAACTTCAAGAACAGATACAGACCGACGACGAGGACGACTCCTTTGGCCAGCACCCCGCCTTTATTGAGGAGGACCCCGACTTTTTTCAGGAGCACCCCGCCTTTGAGCAATAGGCCGCCTTTCATGTCCCCCACCCTTCCTTCAGCGGAACGTTATCGTGCCTGGGCCAGCGCCATCGCGGCTGCCGTCGGCTGCATGATCTCGGACGGACTCACCGTGATCGGCTCTCCGCTCATCTGCTGCAGAAAGGCGATCACGGACAGAATTTCGTTGTTGGACAGTCCGATCGGATTCTTGTTGATGTGCGGCATCCTGGCCGGATATTGCTTCGGCGGCCCCTCATGCCGGTAGTCGAGGTAGATGTACGCCTGAGGCTGGGTCAGGCTCTCGTAGATGAATTCGCGCGTGAGCTTGGCGCCGATGCCTTTCAAGTCCGGACAGCGCGCCGACTCGCTGGGACCGATCGAGTGGCACAGCGCGCACTGGCCCTTGCTGAAGAAAATCTTCTGCCCGATCGCAGCCATGTCGGCCGAGGTCTTGATCGTGGCCACGTCGAATTTCTCTTCCGCCGGTGGCAGTGACGCCATCTGGGGGATACTCAGCGCAATTAAGGCGAACGTCCCGAGCACGATCATCACAAACCCCACGACCCGGAGAAAGCGGGCCTGGATAAA
>JAHRHE010000228.1 GCA_020027965.1 Nitrospirota bacterium
GAGATTACCGGTGGGTTCGTCTGCAAGGAGGATCGGCGGGCGGCAGGCAAAGGCGCGGGCCACCGCCACCCGCTGCTGCTCGCCGCCGGACAGTTGCACGGGATAGTGGGCCTGCCGTTCCTGAAGTCCGACTGCAGTCAGAAGCTCCGCCGCTCGCTCTCGGGCCTTTGGATCACCCGTCAGCTCCAGCGGCACCGCGACGTTCTCGAGGGCGGTGAGCGTGGGAATCAGATGGAAGGCCTGAAAGATATAGCCGATCTTCTCGCGCCGATAGCGGGCCATGTCGCTCTCGAGGAGTGTCGTGATCTCCACGCCATCCAGGCGGATCGACCCACTCGTCGGCTTGTCGAGGCCGGCCATTAGCCCGAGCAGCGTGGATTTCCCGCTCCCCGACGGCCCCGTGATCGCGACCATCTGTTTCTCGGGGATCTCCAGCGTCACATCATCCAGGATGGTGACCTGATGGCCTCCGGCGGCAAGACGCATTACAAGGTTTCGAACGGCGATCATGCTCTCGTTGCAGTCGGATGAGGTGTAAGGTCGGATCAGCATGTATATTATACTGTATGGTTCCGTGCATCCCTCAGAGGTTTTCGTTATTGTTTCGGCAGGCCCTCAAGGGACTGATCCTCTGGACAGTCTGTCTTGGTGTTCTCGGCTGCGGGCAGGCTTCCGAGCCGGGTTCCTCTCCCGCTCCCCGGTCCTCCGCTTCCGGGCCGCCGGAGTATGGTCTGGGCCAGCGACAAGGAAGCGATGTCACCAGTCAGCCCGGGCGCACCAGCACACCGCTGGGCGATGACCAACCGAGAATTGTCGCCTTCGGGGACAGCCTGACGGCCGGCTTGGGGGTCTCGCCTGAGGACTCGTATCCGGCGGAGCTTCAACGCCGGTTAAGTGCGGCCGGGTACCGCTACCTCGTGATCAATGCGGGGGTCAGTGGCGAGACAACCGCCGGCGCGGCCCGCAGGGTCGAGTGGGTGCTCAAGAGTCGGCCCAGCATCGTGATCCTTGAGACGGGTGGAAACGATGGCCTGCGTGGCCTGGACGTCGCCGAGACTCGCGCGAACCTTGAACAGATCATTCGGCGTCTACAGGCAGTTCACGTGACGGTCGTGCTGGCCGGGATCAAGCTGCCTCCCAACTACGGCGCCGACTACGCCGGCCGGTTCGCCGCGCTCTACCCGGACCTCGCCCGCGAGCATCGCGTGACGCTGATGCCATTCTTTCTGGAAGGAGTAGCGACCCGCCCTGAGCTCAATCAGGCCGACGGCATCCATCCCACCGCGGATGGCTATCGCGTGATCGTGGATCATCTGATGCCGATCCTGGAGCCGCTGATGGAGAAAGCACACGCTCGGGCTTCCTGATGGTCTGGTGTTGTGTCTCACTTCCCGATACAATCGGGGACTTCCAGGGAGAGGACAACCACACGCATGCAGCAGTGGGTCGCCATCTGGTTCCAGTGGGTCCATGATTGGGGATACGCCGGCATCATCCTCCTGATGGCGATGGAAAGCTCAGTCTTCCCAATTCCGAGCGAGATTGTCATCCCGCCCGCCGCCTACTGGGCGGCCCAAGGACGGTACAGCTTCAGCGGGGTCGTGCTGGCCGGCACCCTGGGGAGTTATCTTGGAGCGGCGGCGACGTATTGGGCCGCCCGGTGGCTCGGCCGTCCCTTACTGGTCCGGTATGGGGCGCTGATCTTCTGTCCGGAGGATAAGCTCGTCAGGGCCGAGCGCTGGCTGGCGCGCTATGAGGCTGGGGGCGTCTTCTTTGCGCGGCTCGTCCCGGTGGTCCGCCATCTGATCGGAATCCCGGCCGGCCTCGTGCGCATGCCGTTCGGAGTCTACAGCCTCATGACGGTGGCGGGGGCCGGCCTCTGGTGCTGGGTGCTGGCCTGGTTCGGCGGCAATCTGCTAGGTAGTCATCCGGATCTGGTCAATGACCCGGCTCTCCTGGTGCAGGTGCTGCGGGAGCGGTCTTGGCTGATCGGCGGGTTTGCCATCGGGCTTTGCGCCCTCTACGTGCTGGTCATGAAGCTGACCGCCAAGCCAGCCTTGTCACGGTCGTAAGTTCGTTTCCAGATTCCCTCGTGGTGTGAACGGGGCTTCAACGCGAAGGAGCCTACGCGCGAGATGATACTGCCGCGAACCGGATCGACCTTGGTGAGATGGCGACAGGCGGCGGCATGGTTGGTCCTTGCGCCGACACGACTCCGGCGCTTCCTGGTGGGGAGCAACGCCATTTTGCTTCAGGGCGGTCTTGAGTTGTGAGCTTTCAGTATCCGAAACTCATCACTAGATTCTAGAGTGGCTCCCATCACAGAAGGGTGGCTTCTTGGTGTGCTTACATCCGCAGAACGCGACGCGCTGGCGTTCCCGGAACTCCACCTCGATAGGTGCGAAGCCGGTGCCCGTATGCGAACCGTCGCAGTAGGGCTGGGTTTTGGAGCGGCCGCAGCGGCACCAGTACACCGTCCCGGGTCCCACTTCCATCACATACGGCCCGCGTTGAGGGGTAATGACTTCATCGGCCATGCATTCCTCCTGAGAAAGCTATTCGCTATCAGCCATTCGCTATCAGCTCTCAGCTACCGGCAGCGCCGCGGCGCGCCATGCGCGCTGACCGGCGTGAGCCACAGGTAGTCGGCGATCGGCTCCCGGATCAGTTCGTGGATCTGCTGGTCTCGCGAGGAGTCGTAGGCGGTCAGGTAAATCGTGACTTGCCGAACGGCCCCAGCTCGCCGACGCGATACGCGATTGGGAACGGGCAAGCGGTACTGGATGTGGCCGCCGCCGGTGTAACTGACGAACGGACCTTCCTTCACCGCGAGGGTCCGCGCCGGGCGGAGGGAATTCGCGATCATCCTGGCCATCATCTCGTCCCGGAACACTGACGCTTCGTACATGCGTTCGTAGGCTTCTTCGGAAAGGCCGGCATGGCAGACGCGCAACTGGTGGAGGATTTTGTCCCGGTACTCGGGATCTTCCGGGAACTGCTCGTCCTGAATTCCAAGTTGGCGCATCTCCGGGTCGGCCATCGCTTTGGACAATCCCACCGTGGCGACCTGTCGCACCAGCGACCGCGGCGGGTTCAGTGCGAGGACGACCGTGCGCCGGTCGCGGGCCAAGGAGATCAGAGGTTCGTAATCCTCAAATGGTCCGCCCCAGTTCTGCTCCCAGCGGGATTCCTGGAGAAACGCCTCCCGCGCGGTATCGCGGTCGGAGAGGTAACGATCCAAGCCCGCCTGCCCGTCCCAGGCAAACATCTCCAGCGC
>JAHRHE010000024.1 GCA_020027965.1 Nitrospirota bacterium
GATCAGGGATAATGCGACTCCCTGCTGCTCTTCGAACCCAATCAGTCAAGCGTTCTTAGGGACGCTCAAAAAGGCTTGCCAACGAGGCCGCAGGGAGCGTGGACCCCGGAGCGTACCGGGAACCCGTTGCTCGGTCAAATGCAACCGGTGCATCGTGCTTTGAGGCGTTGACGGGTACCCATTGCCGGGTTTCAGGCAATGGGTGGACGAAAACGAAGCTTCTGGATTGATAATCCTGAGGCTGCTCAAAATGGCTTCCAACTAGGCCGCAGCGAGCGAGAATCCGAGGCGTACTCACTGCCGGTACGTCGAGGATTCGAGCGATGCGAGAACGACGTTGGAAGGCATTTTCAGCAGACTCCCGTGCCGAAGTGGCGGAATTGGCAGACGCACCAGATTCAGGGTCTGGCGCCCTCACGGGTGTCCGGGTTCAAATCCCGGCTTCGGCACCAGCCTTCGCCAAAGGCTTCGGCTGGCGTGCCAGCCAGGAGTCGAGGCGAAGGCTGCCCGCAATAGCTTTAGCGAAGGCGGGCAAGGCTATATTACCACTACGGCCTACGCCGACCATAGTCGGCTTCGTCCGACGAAGGTCGGCTGGCAAGCCGTACCGAGCTTCGCTTGAACCGCCCGCTCAGCTGATCGGGGTAAAGGGATAAGGGGTTAGCGGGGTATGGTAAGATCCCAAACTCCTCACTTCTCGCTTACCCCATCACCCCCACCCCTCCACCGCCCTACTCCCTTACGCCGTCTCCTTCTGGTTCTGTCTCGTTCAGGCTTACGTGTTTCTCACGGGCACCCTGTCGACTCTGGGGAATCCCGCATGTCACTGTTGGAAAGGAGACGTCATGGCGGCGCGCAGGCCTGAAGACTGTCACCGTCTGTTTGCCGAGACCTTCTCGGCCGGCCAACTCGATGCGCTCATGGCCCTCTATGAACCGCGTGCCCAACTTGTCCCGCAACCCGGACAGCCGCCTGTCAGCGGTGAAGCCGCCAGGGACGTGCTGCGTGGGTTTCTCACGCTGAAGCCATCCATTAGAATCGAAACGCTGAGCGTGGTGAAGACCGACGACCTCGCCCTACTGCGGTCGAAGTGGACCCTGACCGGCACCGGACCCGACGGCAAGCCCATCACCATGGCGAATCGCGCCACCGAAGTCGTCCGCCGGCAGCCGGATGGAACGTGGCGCTTTGTCATCGATCATCCATTCTGCGGGGATGAGTAAGCGGCCAGGCGAAGGATGCCTGGGTGTCGTGCTCAAAGCATGGAGGCAACATGATCGACACGGCAAGCTGCTGGCCGGTGTTCGTGGCCGGCATTGTGATCGGATTCGTCGCTGCCGTCATGCTGAAGGCTTTGATCGGATGACCGTCCAACAGGGAGTGCGCACTGCTCGACCCAACCAGGGAGGTGTCATGATGAGCGTGGGAGCGAAGAGGACTCTTGGTGCGCGCATCAGCGCGCTGCTCAGCTTTATCTGCGGGTTGTTCGGCCTCTATGTCGGGCTCACGGACCGTATCTGGAAACTGGGATCGATCGGCTGGTTTACCGGCGGGACCGTGCTGGCACTGATCGCGCTGTTCCTCCTCGTCGACGGCGCACTGGCGTCCCAGAAGGCCAAAGGCTAGCCGTCACAAGGGACAGGGACGAGGGACGGGCGGCCGGGCCGGCGCGATGTCGCCCGTCGGGACGACCGCCGTACCTCAGAAGAGCCTCTTACTTGTTTTCTCGCGCGGCGCGCTGGGCCAGCAACGTGTTCAGTTCCTGTTGCGCGTCGGAATAGGTGGGCTGGAGCTGAAGGGCTTCCTGCAAGTGGGCGATGGCGCTGTTCTGGTCTCCTTGCTTCAGCAGCGCGCGCGCCAGGTTCCGGTGGGCAGTGGCATCCTCCGGCTTGAGCTGGATGATTTCGTGAAACTCGGCGGCGGCCCCCTCCCAGTCACCCTTTAGGTACAGGGCCACCGCGAGGTTGTTCCGAATCATGAGCAGGTTCTGCTTGACCGGTGGCTTGAGCCGGATGGCCTCCCGGTACTGGGCGATCGCGCCGTCCCGGTCGCCCTTCTTCTGCAGCGCGAGCCCGAGATTGCTGTGCGTCATCGCGTCGTAGGGGTAGAGCCGGATGGCTTCCTGAAACTCCGCAATCGCGCCCGCCCAGTCGCCCCGTTTGTACAGCGCCATGCCTTGGCTCGCATGCCGTTCCGCGAGTTCCGGACTGAGCTGCTTGAGCGGCTGCAGCGCAAACTTGATGTCCTTCTCGCCTAGCTTTGAGACCTGAATGATCTCCGCCCGGGGTTGATAGCCCTCCTTCCGGAACTGAAGCGCGTGCGGGCCGGGGTCGAGCGAGACACTGAAGGGCGTCCTGGCCACGTGCACCTTGTCCACCACGACTTCGGCGCCGGAGGGGCTGGACTTGATCGACACCATGATCGCGCCCGCCTCGTAGGGTCGCGCCGGTCCTGGCGCCTCGCCTGCACCGGGTCTCGACGCGCTCGACTGATTCGGATCCGGAGATCCGACGGGTTTGTTGTGCGCCACCTCGGGTGGCGTGGAGGCTGTCGGAGCGGCTGATTCCTCCCCGAAGTTGCTGGCCTCGGCCGCGGGTGACTCCGATGGCTGGGCAACCGGACTCTGAGCCTCGATCGACGGTTCTGGGGCCAGCGGCGCGGGAGCCTGGGTTACGGCCGGAGTGGGTTCGGTTCCGACGTAGCGGCCGAGCATGCCAGTTCGCCACGCGTTGAACACGGCCCAGCCCAGCACGACCACGAGGACGACAAGGGCGACGTGGCGCGGCCGCCATGTCCACCGGCCGGGCAGACTCGGCTCGGGGGCCTCCAGGAGGGTCGGATCGGTTTCATCCCTCCGAGGCGATGCCACGCGCACCTGGGGTGCTTCTCGGGCAGGGGTCGCGGCTGGCTTCCCAGCCGGCGGGGTCGAGAACTTGAAGCTGGTACCCAGCTCCGCGTGGAGCTTCTCTTCCCTGATAATCTGACCGGCCAGGTCGTGGGGAATCCTGAGGCGACCGGCCTGCTCCAGCAATTCCCATTTTTTCCGGTCGGAGATGACCCCCGCAGCCAGCGCCGCGCGTACGGCACGGCGCAAGTCCTCTTGCGGAGACAGGCCGGAGGCCGGTGTGAGCGGATCCTCGACAGCAGGCTGTCCGCTCGAAGGGATGGGTTTGCCGACAGGCGGGCGAGATGCGTGCGCAGTGCCACCTAGTCGCTGCGCCAGCTCGGACGCGCTCCAGCGCCGGCGCGGGTCGCGATGCAGGCATTCCGTGATGATCCTCCGCCAGGCTCCCGGCACTTCGGTCGGGATGTGCGCGGGTTTGGTCAGGAGGTTGGCCATGAACTGCGCATCGGTGTCTCCCTCGTGGGCGAACCGACCGGTGAGACAGTGCAGCAGCGTGACGCCGAGCGCATACACGTCTGTCGCGGGACTGATCTCGTTCTCGAGCGCTTCGGGTGCCATGTACCGGAGCGTTCCCTTGCTCCCGGTCCCGGACATCTGGGTACCTTCCACCGCGCGGACTAACCCGAAGTCGCCAAGTTTCCAGCGCCCCTCCACCCGAAGGATGTTGCCCGGTTTGACGTCTCGGTGCACGGCCCCTCTGGAGTGAATGTGGAGCAACGCCAGGGCAATCCCCTGTCCCATCGTCCACAGCTCCTGGTCCGGGATCCGCTGGGGCGGCTGAATCGCCTTGCCGAGGGCTACCTCCCCCAGCTCCGTGACCAGAAAGATCGTGCCCCCCAGCGGCCCCTCCGCGATCTGACCGGAGGTGCGGTAGGCAATAATGTAGTCGTGCGTCAATCCGGCCAGTGCACGGATTTCACGCAGGACCACCTCGCGCTGGGCCTCGTCCTCCGGCGCGAGGAGCTTGACCGCGACGCGGGCGACGAAGCGCCCGCCCATCTCTTCGCTGGCCTCGAAGACCCACCCGTACGAGCCCTTCCCGATGGCTCGGGAGAGGCGGTACCGATTCTCGAGGACGGTCCCGATCAGATGCTCGGCGTTGATCATCGGCGTTTATTCTTGAATTTTGAATTCAGAATTTTCGTTATCCGGACCAATTCGAAATTGAAAATTCGCAATTCAAAATTCCGTTAGGTTACCCTGACCACCGCCACGGTCACATTGTCCGCCCCACCGGCACCCAAAGCCGCCCGGACCAGTTGGTCGGCGACGTCACGCGCTGAGCGGGCGCTGGGACGTGACATCAGCCCGGCGAGCGTGTCCTCGCCGATGACGGCGTTCAGTCCATCGGTGCAAATCAGCAGCACGTCGCCCGTCGCCAGCGTCAATTCCGCTTCCTGGCCGCCCTGCCCCTCCCGCCACTTCGGGGCTGCCTCAACCGAGATGGCCGATTCGCCCCCGCCCAGAAACGCAAGCAGGCGATTACGGCTAGGATGGCTCTGCATGTCCGCCTCGCCGATGTGCCCGACCTGCCTCAGCACCTCCACAACCGAGTGGTCCTGGGTGCGATAGAGCCGTTGCCCATCCCGGAAGTGATAGAGCCGGCTGTCCCCGATGTGAAGATGCAGGGCAGTGCGCGGCGTCACCACCACCGCGAGCGCCGTGGCCCCCATGCCACTCAGATCAAGCTGCGCATCGGCCTTGGCCCGAACCAGTCGGTTTGCCTCATCAAGCGCCTGACGCAAGGCCTCAAAACGGGCGAGGAGCGGGCGATCCGGGGACACATACGCGACGCTTTGCATGAGCCGGTCGCGCACGATCCGACTGGCCACCTCCCCGCCGGCCTGGCCGCCCATTCCGTCTGAGACAACCACCATGACCCCGGACTTTCCGGCAAGCGGCGCCACCCCGATGGCATCCTCATTCTTCGCACGAACCAGGCCTGTATGAGTGACCCAGGCCACCTCCAAGCCCGGCAGCGTCAAAGTGTCAATCATCGGGAATTCCCCTGCAACCGAACCATGCCTGCACGGCGCCGGCTATCGACCGCACGCACGCCGCGTCTCCGAGCGCCTCGGGGTCATGCACGCAGTAGCAGAATCTCTTTCGCGGCACAGGAAGTGGGCGAAGCGCTCGCATTCCATGGGAGCTGGGAGTGGAGCGTGTACCTGTCGAAGATGGCGAGGGGCGACAGGTAGAAGCGAGAGGGTGCGCCCCTTCCCCGACACGTCAGCAACGGGCGCTAGCGTTTCTCGGCGTCGTGCTTCTCCTCGGCAATATTCTTGCTGCTTTCGTTGAGGTCCTGATGCAGATCCTTCCGTTCTTCTTTCGTGAGGACTCCGTCTGACTTCATGGCTCTCTCTTTGGCCCGAATCTCTTTCTGCTCCGCCCGGAGCTTCCTGGCCTCAGCTTTGGTGAGCTCGCCGCTCCGAACCCCTTCCTTGATCCGCTGCTTCTGCCGGTGCTCCCGGCGATCGACCTTCGGGGACTGTGGGTCCGCCAACACTGGCGCCACCAGCGCCAGCGCGAGCATCGCTGCTACCACTGCACGTCCAAGCATGGGGGGCTCCTTTCTGTGAGGTGCGGGCGCCGGCCCAGGTGAAGGAAAGCTCATCCGGTCACGAGTTGCGTCCGATTACCCTAGCGCGAGACTGGAAAAACGTCAAGAAAAAGGACCCGCCAGGAAGGATAAGAATGATAAGAATTAAGGATATGCAGCGAGGGCGCGTGACTCTCGGTTCTGGTCCGGGTATACTGCGTGCACAATCGGTCACAGTCCGGGAACCTACATCCCGGCGCATGACCGGAGCGGTTTCACGGCCACACCTAAGGAGCGATGAGCGGCCGATGTTGAAGGATGACCTGGTGAACGCCTTTGTGACCACGCGCTCATTCAAGTGGGATCCGGCCTCCGGCTTCAAGCTGGCGTCCGGGATCACGAGCCCGTACTACGTCGATTGCCGAGCCCTCATGGCCCATCCTGGCCCACGCCATCTGGTCGCTCGCCTCGCCTGTGAGACACTCCGGGGGCTGGAGTTCGACGCGATCGGTGGGTTGGAGATCGGCGCCATCGCGATCGCCACGGCGATCTCGGACTACGGGTACCGGGCGCAGTCTCAACGCGAGTGGCGCACGTTCTTAGTCCGGAAAGAGCCCAAGGATCACGGGCTAGGGAAGCTCATTGACGGGGCGATCGTACCGGGCGACCGCGCGTTGATCGTGGACGATGTGCTGACCAGCGGAGGATCGGTCATCACAGCAGTGAGAAGCGCCAGGGAGGCCGGCCTCAAGGTGTCCCACGCGCTCGTCATCGTCGATCGCAATGAGCAGGACGGGCGCGCGCGGGTCGAGGAACAGGATGTCACGCTGCTTAGCTTGCTGACCATCGCGGATCTGCAAGCGGCGATGCCACGCGCAGGCTAAGGGCACCTGGTGGGGGGTTCACTTCCCACCTTACCCCTGACGCCTCACGGACGAATTGCATTGGAACTCCACGCCCCACCGCCGCTCCGTGTGGACCTCCGGCCCTGCCACGCTGTCCGTGACGCGGTTCCTCGCCTTGACTTCTCCCTCGCGAACAATGCGATAGGCCCCCCCGCAGCGCTTCTGGATGAGCTGCAGCGCTTCCGCCCGGAACGATGACAGCAGGGGTCCGCGCCCGGCCTGGAACGGGTAGACGACCACACCGCCGGTGTCTGTCTCCTGGACCAGCTGGGCGCCGTCGGCACAACCGCCGCACACCAACACCAGCGCCAGGAATGAGGCTCTTGACCAGCGTCTCAGAGCGGCCCTATGATAAGTACACATTGTCATCACGCTCGATCCCTCCCCTGCGAACCACATCGATCGCGCGTCCAGAAGGAGGTTGGCCCATGACACCCCGAACATATACCGCTTGTTTCGGGCTCGCCCTGGCCTTGCTGCTCTCGGGTAGTACCAGCGCCTCGGCCTATCATTCCTATTTGCTCACGGTTCAGCAGCTCAATGCCGGATTGGCCAAATCCAGCGGCCCTGCCGCCAAGGGCTTTTTCCTGGTTGATGTCCGATCCCCTGAGGAACATGCCAGCGGCGTCATCCCCGGTACGGACCTCAATATCGAGTACCGCGACATGAAGGTCCGCCATCGCGAAATCGGCGCGAGACCCAACGACCATATTGTGGTCTATTGCCAGTCCGGGACACGCAGCAACATCGCGGCGGAGACGTTGGCCGACCTGGGCTACGCGCACGTCTACAACGTGCAAGGCAGTATGGACGCCTGGATTGCAGCCGGGTACCCAGTCCAACCGGTCCGGCGTTGAACAGGAGGGGTCTCCTCCGTCCTCAACCTTAGCCTTGCCCTCCCCGACGCGGCAGAACCCCGATCACGGACGGGAGGGGGATGTGCCGTGTCGCACTCCCCTCCACCAAAGGCCGCCACGCAGGTTGCTCGCTGAGGTCACGCCGGTTCGCCAGGACCTCGGCCCCGATGAAGAGATCTGAGGAGGTCCCGCCGTCCATCGCCATCGCTCGTGTGAGACCCGGCAGACCGTCCCGGAGGCATTCGGCTAACTCAAACAGGGCCACGACGTCGGCCGTTTTGATGACCATGATCTGCCCGTCCAGATTCTCTCCGACCACCGTCTGATGCGCTTGCTTCCCGGTCTGGCGGACTCTTAATTTTCTCTGCTGATCCAGCAACATCAGTGATTGCGCCGCTTCGCGGTACGCCGGGCGGTCCTCGGCAAACGTCTCGACAGACAGATCCAGCACGCGGGCTTTGCGGAGCCCCTGTTCAACGGGTTCGGCCACAAACAACCCTTGCCAACGCGGATGCCGCTTGCCCAGCGAGCGCCCGTCCTTCAAGAGCAGGCCCAAGTAGCTATAGTCCTCCCGAAACAGCCCGGCGTTAAACACCACGTCGGCCCGGGTCCGCCGTTGCCATTCCTGGATGGTCAACGGAGCGGCAAGCCCTTCGTCCCGGAAATGGTACGTCGAGAACCGCAACCGCTCCGGATCTACCTTCACGATCAGCAACGGAGGCACCTTCTCATGACAACGGGCGCCGGGGCTCCACAGCGTCACGTCCAGGCCCTCCGCCAGCCGGTCCCATTGAAGCTCTTGCCCAATCCCCGAGCCAGGAAGGCTGCAGAGCGCTCCGAGGGCCAGGCCCGCCAGCACAACTCCGAGGCGCCGTCCTCTTCGTCCATCACGCTTTCGCTGGACTCTCGGACGCATAGATTCACCGCCGGACTGCCAGGATCGCATGGAAGGCCTCCGCAAGGCGCGGATAGCGAAAGCGGTACCCCCATCGCTCGGCGCGCTGGGGCAACACCCGCTGACCGGTCAGGAGCAATTCGTCCGCCATCTGTCCCAGGACGAGTCGGAGCACGAACCCTGGTGTGGGGAGCCGGGCCGGTCGGTTCAACACCTGGCCCAGCGTGCCTGCAAATTCTCGGTTCATCACCGGATGCGGGGCGGTTGCGTTCACCGGTCCTCGGAAGGTCTGATTTTCCAGGGCCGCCACCAGCAGGTCGACCAGGTCGTCGCGATGAATCCAGGAGATCCACTGAGCCCCGCTTCCCAGCGGGCCACCGAGGCCGAGGCGAAACAACGGGAGCATCTTGCTCAGCGCGCCACCGTCCTTCCCGAGTACCAGGCCGATGCGAGGCAGCACCACGCGAATGCCAAGCGGTTCGGCCGCCCGCGCCGCCGCCTCCCAGCCCGAGCAAAGGGTAGCTAGAAATTCGGTCCCAGGGGGTGACTCTTCCGTGAGCGTTTCATCACCGCGGGGTCCATAGTAGCCAATGGCGGAAGCGCTGATCAGCAGGCCGGGCTTCACGCCGGGCGTGGAGAGCGCAGATACCAGGGCGGCCGTCGTCCCGATCCGGCTCGCTCGTAGGTCGTCCTTGACCCGATCGGTCCATCGGCTGCCCCCGATCGGCGCGCCGGCCAGATTGATCACCGCCTCGCAGCCCGCTAAGGCCGCGAGGCCCTGATGATCGGGCCGCTGGGTTCCCTCCCATCCGGTCACCGACACGCGCGGGTCCAGGCGCGCCCGGGCCGACTCAGGATCGCGGGCGAGCACGATCACCGAGTGCCCGAGCGTTACCAACTTCTGGCACAGCGGCCGGCCGATAAACCCGGTGCCGCCGGTCACGACGACGCGCATGGGTCCCCCCCTCACAATATCCCGATCGAGTGGCGCCGAGTATAAAGGGAGGCGGTGGGCCGGTCAATCACATGGCCAGTTGACACCTGGAGGAGACGGGGACTAGCATGCCCGTGACCGTCAGATCCTGACTCGTACCCCTGATTGGCGATCCGTCTCGTCAGCCCAGGAGGACACCATGCCAAACCCCGGTCCGAAGGAGCCAAAAGGACTTTCCGAGATCATTGACTATACCAGCAAGAACATCAAGACGATTGCGGCCGATGCCACGATCCAGGAGGCCGGACGGCTGATGGACAAGTTCAGCGTGGGCTCGTTGCTCGTGGTCAAGGACGGGCAATACGCCGGGATCGTCACCGATACCGATCTGGCCAGGAAGGGAGCGGCCAGGGGCGTCAACCCGGAGAAGGAGCCGATCAAATCCCTGATGAGCAGCCCGATCATCACGATCGAGGGTCATCGTTCGGTGGAAGAAACGCAGGCCTTCATGAAGGCCAGGGGCGTGCGGCACCTCGCCGTGACGGAAGAGGGAAAGATCGTGGGAATCGTGACGCTGAGCGACGTGATCCGGTATTACGCGAACTTTTTCGCCACCACGGAGTAGCCGTGACGGCTCTTACGCAGCCTTCCTGCTCTTAAACTGTTTCATCGCTTCTGCCAATGCCTTCCCCATTAAGGCGGTCGCATCCAACAGCGCCTCCTCGAACGCTCTCGTCACGACGTTGTGATACTCTCTCCCGAGCTGAGATTCTGCGAATTCCACGTAGCGCTCCAGCTCCCCATCGGTCAACGGTTGATAGATGTACAGGGATTGGACGATCCCCATTTGATCATACGCTTGCCGCATTTGGGGTCGTTGCCGCTCGACCTGGATCCTGACTCGATCCTGGCCGAGTCGCCGGTCTCTGGGCTGCACCGCGTCCATCGCGGTGGCAACGGCGATCGCGGTTGATTGCGCGATATTCAAATTCAGCTCCGTGGTATCCGCCGCGATGTTGAGGCGCCGAACCAGCGCAACCCGAGTGGGTACCGGTGGGGTTGCTTGAAGTTGCTTGGCGAAGACCTGAGCCTGTTGGACGCCCTGGGGAGTGGAGGCCGCTTCCTCAAGGCCGGTGATCTTTTTCCCCAGCCCGGTCTGGAGCCACTCCAGGACCTTCCGCATGGTCTCCAGATTCAGGTCCTTTTCAACCTGCTTCGAGACCTGCCGTTGGAGTCGCTCGGTGTTGTACGCGTCCCTGAAGACCCGCTGGAATGCCTTGTACATGGGCTCCGGCACCTTGCCTTGCTGTTCGGCCAGTTGAGACATGGTGACGAGCGGGAGCTGGCGAAGCTGGTACTCGAGGCCGGACAGTTTCACCAGTTCCTTCGTGAGGGCCTCCTTCTGGGGCGACTCGGCCATGGCCGGAAGCGCCAGGAGAGCGATGGTCAGGAAGGCGAGCAACCGTGTGAGATGAAGCATAGAGAACCTCTGGTTGGTGTGAGAACGACCACGTGGCATCAGTCCGGCGCGAGCATCTCCGACACAGGCCCCTGAGCGGACCGTTCCCAGCGTTGATCTAAGGATGCAACGGAACCGGCCAAAGATCAATCTTGAGCTCACTTTGATCTTTTCGGAAAATCGGGGTGAAGGCTTGAGGCCGCAGGCGCGCGCCCGCCGGCTGAGCGGGACCCTGCGGGCTTCCCACGTCTTCCGGTCCTGTTCGTCGACGCCCTCTCAGCCAGGCGGGAGCTTCATGGGGGACACCACCCCCCAGCGGCGATTCCCAGAAGCGAGATGGGTGCCGCAGTCCCCTCCTGAACGGACAACGAAGGGCTGGCAGGTGGGCAGCCCCAGCGGAGAGGTGATGTCGCTGGCGTGGATCGGAGCCGGCCCGGCCTACTTCCGCAGCTTGGCCTGCTTGCCGTCAACCATCTTGACGGTGTACTCGATAGCTTCCTTCGTGTTCTGCTTGATCCTCGGGTACACGGCATCGTTCAACAACGTGTTCATGGATCTGTTGATGGCGGTCTGCGTGACGTACTCGGTGGCCTTCTTGACCTCAGGACCGATCATGCCGATGCCGAGCTTCAGGGTGACCAGAGCGCTGACCGAGAGCACGATCGCCCATGGGATGGCCTTCACGAACCCTTCCATCAGCAGTTGCCCATAGCTCTTCCCTTCCATCGTTCTCCCTCCTCGTGAATGAATGACTCGGATCCAGCTGACACCGGATCCTCCGTGTGTGCCGCGTAAGGATGCCCTGAAACAAGGAAAAGATCAACCCTTGGCCTGATCGGCCGCGGCCCCGGACGTGGTGAGGGAGGGAAACGAACCCGGCACGGTAGGCCGAGGCTTGAAGATCTGGAGAAGCACCCGGCGAGGGGCAACCCGTCGCGGTCAGCCGCCGAATGGGAGGATGGCGGGAGGCATCGAGGCGGCGGGACCGGGCAAGTTGGAGAACATGAGCGTGGCAGCGACCACCCAGTCGATGAAGGGCTGCGGGTAGATGCCAAGGACCAAGGTGCCGGCGAGGCCGGCATATACTACCGCCTTCATGGGCGCAGAGATCCTGAGCGGAGAAGGATCCGCCGGCTCGTTGATGTACATCTTTTTGACCACGACCAGGTAATAATACATCGAGATGACGATGTTGATCAGCCCGACGACGATCAGCGTGTACAAGCCTTCGTTGATCGCGGCCAGGAAGATGTACAGCTTCCCGATGAACCCGGCCAGCGGGGGAACGCCGGCCAGGGAGAGGAGAAAGACCAGCATCGCGAAGGCCATGAACGGCGACCGCCGGTTCAGGCCGTTGTAGTCCTCGATCTCATCGCTGTTGATCAGGTTGCCCACGGCGACGACAATCGCAAAGGCGCCTAGGTTCGAGAAGAGATAGGTCAGCAGGTAGAACAGGATGGCGTCACTGCCCATCTTGGTGCCGGCGGCCAGCCCGATCAGGATGTTGCCGATCTGCGCGATCCCCGAGTAGGCCAGCAGGCGCTTGATGTTGCGTTGTGCGATCGCCACGATGTTCCCGTAGGTCATGGAGAGGATCGAGGCGAAGACCAGCAGCAGCGCCCAAACCGGCTTGAGCGTCGCTAACGAGACGAAGAGCATCCGAAGCAGGATCGCGAAGGCGGCGCCCTTGGGGGCGATGGACAGAAACGCCGTGACCGGCGTGGGCGCGCCATGGTACGTATCCGGGATCCAGGAATGAAACGGGACCGCGCCGATCTTGAAGCCGAGCGCCGCAAAGATGAGCAGGTAGCCGATGATCAGGCCGGGCGTCGGCTCGGCCCGGGCAAGGTCCGAGAACACCAGCTTGCCCGTCTCGCCGAAGACCAGGCTGATGCCATAGGCCAGCAACCCGGCCGCAAAGACACCCAGAATGAAGAACTTGAGCCCGGCTTCATTCGAGGCCACATCGTCACGCAGGTAGGCGACCAGGACGTAGAACCCAAACGTGGAGAACTCCAGCGTGATGAAGACCGAGAGGAGGTCATTGGCCGAGGCCATGAACATCATGCCGAGAGCCGACATTAAGACCAGGAAGTAGTACTCGCCTCTGAAGAAGCGGAAGCGGCGGACATAGTCCATCGAGACGAGGATCACCAGCAACGTCGCCCCCACGATGAAAATTTTGAAGAACAGCGCCATCCGATCCACGACGAACATGTGGGCAAACAGAGTGCCCGTGATCCCCTCCAGCTCGAACCAGACGAGCGTGGCCAGCACGACTCCCAGGCCTCCCACGCTCAGATAAGCCAGCCGATCCTTCGGGAGTCGCGGCATCACGAAGTCCACGGTGAGCACCACGCACAGCCAGGCGGTCAACACCATCTCCGGCAGCAGGAGCAAAAGATCCGATCCCGACAGGGTTAAATTGAACGTCATTCTTCTCCTCGTAAGGCGTCAGGCGTCAGGCGTGAGGCGTCAGAGGTGAGACGCGGGGTGCCAGGCATGATCGGTTGGGCCTTCGCTTCGCGCCGCTCGGGAGAGCTCGCCGCAGGCCTCACGCCTCGAGCCTCTTGCTGCCCTGACGGCTGACCGCCCCGCGACTCTGCTCGGGGCCCTGAGCCTGTCCCTCGACTTTGCTCGGGACGGTGAGCCTGTCGAACCGTCGAAGGGCTGACCGCTGACCGCCGCTCGGCCGCCAGCGGCACGACCTGAGTAATCCGGGAGATCAGCGGATCCACCCCCGACCGGATGACATCGTAGAAATGGCCGGGGAAGATGCCGAACGCAATGCTGCAACCGATCATGAGCAACAACGGCAGCCGATCCACCACGGTCACGGCGTCGTGGGCATGGCTGTACTTGGCTTCCATCGAGCCGTAGAAGACCCCGCGCATCATCCGGAAGAGATAGGCGAGGGTCAACACGATCCCGATCACGGCGACGATGACCTGGAACGGGTACTTGTTCCAGCTCCCGACCAGGATCATGATTTCGGCGATGAAATTGACCGTGCCAGGCATGCCGACGGAGGCCATGCAGGCGACGAGAAAACAGGCTGCCACGAAGGGCATTCGGTTCACGAGCCCGCCCAGGGAGGGGATCTCGCGCGTGTGCGTCTGGTCGTACACCCAGCCCGCCATGGCAAACAGCATCCCCGTGGCCAGCGCGTGCGCGAACATGTACAGCACGGCCCCTGTCAGGCTGATGTAGTCCAGGGCCGCCATGCCCAGGAAGACGTATCCCATATGGCTGGAGCTCGAATATCCGATAACGTACTTGGTATCCTTCGCGTAGAACGCCACCAGCCCGCCGTACAGGATGCTGAAGATGCACAGCACCGCCGCGATCGGCATCAGCTCGCGCGTGGTCTCGGGAAGGATCTCAAAGCCCACGCGGATGATCGAGAAATGGCCCAGCTTCATCAAGACGCCGGCATGCAGCATGCTGGTGGCAGCCGGTGCCGCGGCGTGCCCCACCGGCGACCAGGAGTGCAGGGGCCAGATCGGCGCGATCGAGGCGAAGCCGATGAAGATCAGCAGCCAGATGATCGTGGCCAGGGACCCGGAGAATTTGGCCTGCTCGCGCAGCACCAGGATATCGAAGGTATGGAGGCCCGAGAACTTGTAGATCAACAAGATCCCCATCAGCGCGACAACCGCCCCGACCGAGAGGAACAGGGTCAGTTTCATCGCCGCATACTCTTTGCTGTTCGAGGCGAAATTGAGAATGAACCCGACCGAGTCCCGCTTCTTGAGTCCTTCCGGATCGGTCATGTCCAGGTAGCCCTTGGTATGGCTGCCCCAGACCCCCAGCAGCAGATACATCGGAATCACCGACATTTCGTAGAAGAAGTACAGGAAGAACAGATCCAGCGACATGTAGACGCCGATGGTGGCGGCGGCCAGGATCAGCAGGAAGATGTAAAACTCTTTGGTCCGGTCCTTGATGTGCCAAGAGATGAAGATTCCCGCGAACAGCAGGATCGAGGAGGCCAGCACGAGAGGCGTCCCGATTCCATCCACGCCCAGATAGAAGGCGATGCCCAGCTCCCTAGACCATTCAAAACGCTGGACGAACTGGAATCCGCCCCGGGCAGGGTCATACGCGAAGAACAGGTAGAAGGAGCCCAGCAGCGACACCCCGGCCGACGCGGCGGCGATCAGGCGAACCTGCAACGCCTGCCGGTTCGACACGAACAGCAGGGCCACCGCTCCCACGAACGGGGCGAACAGAATATAGAGGAGGGTGTAGTCGCTCATCGACATCCTACGTGACGGGTGACCCCTCGACCCCTCGACCTCACTCGGGGTCGAGCCTGAGCGGGGTCGAAGGCTCGACGGGACTCGGCCCGCGACGAGCTCAGTCGAGTCGGGTCCTGAGCTCGCCGAAGGACGGGTGACGGGTGACGGGTTTTAATTTCCTGCTCATCACGCGTCATTTTCACTCGTGTGGCGTCGTGGCCGAAACCTGGGCGGTCGCCATCTGGCCATGTTCTAATCGATCCACTAACGCCTGCACCGAGCCGTTCATGATCCGCAGAAACGGAGCCGGGTAGAGCCCGATCCAGAAGATCATGACTGAGAGTGAGACCGCGATGAGCTTCTCACGCGCGTTGAGGTCCTGGATCGTCTGAGTGAGCCCCTGCGCGAGCGGCCCGAACATCGCACGTTCGTAATACCAGAGGAAGTAGGCGGCGCCCAAGATCACTCCGGTGACCCCAACCACGCCGTAAACCCAGTAGGCGCTGAACGCACCCAGCAGGACCAGGAACTCGCCGACGAACCCGTTGGTGCCCGGCAACCCGATCGAAGCTAATCCAATGATCAGCAGGAAGGTGGCCAGCACCGGCACTTTTCTCGCGAGCCCGCCGAAGGCCGAGAGCTGGGTACTGTGCCGTCGCACGTACAGGAATCCGGCCAGGAAGAACAGCCCGGCCGTGGTGAAACCAAGATTCACCATCGTAAGCAGACCGCCTTGCAGCCCCTGATAGTTGAGCGCGAACAGCCCCAGGAGCACAAAGCCGAGGTGGCTGATACTGCTGAACGCGAGGAGCCGGCGCAAATCCGGCTGGATGAGGGCCACAATGGCCCCGTACAGAATCGCGGCCAGGGCCAATCCCATCACGACCGTCACCACGCTCTGGCTCTTTGACGCCTCGGGCAGCAGCGGGAGGCTGAACCGCATGAACCCGTACGTGCCGAGCTTGATGCCCGCCAGGATCACCGCCATGCCGATCGGGCCCTCTATGAGCGCGTCAGGCAACCAGGTGTGGAACGGGAAGATTGGGGCCTTGAACGCCAAGCCCATGAACATCAGCCAAAAGATCAGGACCTGTCGCTCGGCCGGGATCGGGGTGGTCAGGAGTTGCAGAAAATCAAAGGAATAGATTGGTTCCACGTGATGGGTGACGGCCCAGTCGTGGTAGTTCAGGTTCAACAGCACGATGCCGACCAGCATGAAGACGCTGCCCAGCAGCGTGTAGAGCACGTACTTGAGCGCGGCGTACTGGCGTTCCACCCCGCCGCCCCAGAGCTTGATCAGGAAATAACTCGGGATCAGCATCAGCTCCCAGAACACGAAGAACACAATCAGATCGATGCTGATAAAGATGCCAACGGTGGCGGTCTCGAGCGCCAGCAACGCAATGAAGTACTCTTTGATCTGGTAGCGAACGGTGTCCCAGGAATAGAGGATCACCAGCGTCGTCAGGAACGCGGTGAGGGGCACAAAGAGCACGCTGATGCCATCCACCGCCAGGTGATAGCTGATGCCGAGCGGGGGAATCCAGGGTACCTGCTCGGAGAACTGCATCGCCGCCGAATCAGGCACAAATCGAGTCAGCAGGACACCGGTCAGGATCAATTCCAGCACCGAGATGCCCAGCGCGGCGTTCTTGACCAGGTCCTCCTCCTCCAGGGCCCAGAGTACGAGCGCACCGGCGAGGGGAAGAAACAGGATCAGCGACAGAATGGGAAATCCGAAGCTCAGTTCTTGCAGCATACGCCCTTCAACCCCTTGACCCTATTGACCCCTTTATCCCATCACACCGTTCACGCTATCGCGCCGCTACTCCCAGCGCGAACGACCCGGTCCACCAAATCAGGATCAAGTGCACCAGGATGAACAGTCCCGCGACGATAATCGCGGCATAATGGTGCACCATCCCGCTTTGCAGCTTTCGCCAGGACCAGGCTGCCAGGTGGTTGGCATACCCCGTGACATTGATGACCCCGTAAATGACGTATTTTTCAAACCACGTACTGGCGGCCGATCCCGTCTCGGTGAGACGCCCGACTCCGCGGACCACCGCGTCAATGACATGCCGATCGAACCAGTCCCAGGCAGCCCCCAGGCGCTTGGTGGGTTCGACGAAGACCGCATCGTAGACCTCATCCACGTAGTACTTGTTGCGCAGCGTCGAGTAGACGCGCGGAGCCTCTGCGGCCCAGCGATCGGCCGTGTCCGGCCGCACACTGTACAGGTAATGGGCCAGCCCCCAGCCGAGAAGAGCAATCCCCGTCGCCGCCCCCATCAGCGCCACCACGAGCCCGACCCTGACGTGCTCGCCCCCCCTCCCGGCCACGCCCACTACGGGACCCAGGAAGTGATGCAACCACCCCCCCTCGGGAGGAACACCCGGAAATCCGCCCACGATCGAGAGTGCCCCTAGCACGACCAGCGGCCCGATCATGATCGCGGGGGACTCGTGCAGATGTGCGGCCGCATGGGGCTCCACCCGCGAGTGGCCGTAAAAGGTGAGGTACGTGAGCCGGAACATGTAGAAGGCCGTGAGAAAGGCGCCAATGGCCGCGATGGCGTACAGGCCGTAATGCCGGTGTACGAACGCATGCGCCAGGATCTCGTCCTTGCTCCAGAACCCGGCCAGCGGGAAGATGCCGGCGATCGCGAGCGTGCCGATCAGGAAGAGGGCGTGCGTCCACGGGAGCTTGGACCTCAGCCCGCCCATCTTCCGGACGTCCTGCTCGCCAGAGAGGGCGTGGATCACCGAGCCGGCCGAGAGGAAGAGCAGCGCCTTGAAGTAGGCGTGCGTCATGAGGTGGAAGATGGCAGCCGTGTACGCGCCGATGCCGCAGGCCAAGAACATGTACCCGAGCTGGCTGACCGTCGAGTAGGCCAGCACGCGCTTGATGTCATTCTGGACCAGTCCGATGGTCGCCGCAAACACGGCCGTCAGGCCCCCGACCAAGGCCACGGTGGTCATCGCGAGCGGCGCCATGTCGTAGATGGCATGGTTCCGCACGATCATGTAGACCCCGGCGGTGACCATGGTGGCTGCATGGATGAGAGCACTGACGGGAGTGGGGCCCTCCATGGCATCCGGCAGCCAGGTATACAGGGGAAGCTGGGCCGACTTCCCGACTGCGCCGATCAGTAGGCAGAGGCCGATCGCCGTCGCCATCGCGGTCGAGAGCTGGCCGGCCTGGGCGAAGACCTGGGTATAGTCGAGCGTCTTGAAGTTCACGAACACGAGGAAAATCGCGACCAGGAACCCGGCGTCGCCGATGCGGTTCACGACGAAGGCCTTGGTGGCCGCTTTGGCGGCCGACACGCGGTCATAGTAGTACCCGATCAAGAGGTAGGAGCAGAGGCCGACGCCTTCCCAGCCGATGAAGAGCACCAGATAGTTGTTCCCCATCACCAGCAACAGCATGGAGACCATGAACAGGTTCATATAGGTGAAGAAGCGCGTGAAGCCTTCTTCCCCATGCATGTACCCGACCGAATACACGTGGATGAGGAAGCCCACACCGGTCACGACCAGCATCATGACGCAGGTGAGCGGATCGACGAGGAACGCCAGGTTGATGGTTAGGTCCCCGCCGAAGATCCAGCGGTAGACCACCACTTCGCGGGTGAGCCCGGTGCTCAGGGTGGAGAGAAAGACGGCGATCGCGCACCCGAACGACAGCCCGACCGAGCCCCAGCCCAGCCGATGCGCCACGCCGTGTGAATAGCGGTGTCCCAGCAGGCCGTTGACCAGCACGGCCAGCAAGGGAAGCACCGGTATCAGAACAACCAGGAGGTCGAACACGTCACCACTTCAAGAGATTCATCTCGTCGACGTTCGTGGAGATCTTCCCGCGGAAGACCACGATGATAATGGCCAACCCGACGGCCGCCTCCCCCGCCGCAATGGCAATGACGAACAGGGCCACGACCTGACCGGCCATGGAGTGGAGGTAATGCGAAAATGCCACCAGGTTGATGTTCGCCGCGTTCAACATGATCTCGATCGCCATCAGCACGATGATGAAGTTCCGGCGGATCAACACACCGATCAGGCCCGTCATGAACAGGATCGCGCTGACCGTGACGTATGCGTTGAGTGGCACCATAACTACCGTGACGGGTGACCCCTCGGCCCCTCGACCTCACTCGGGGTCGAGCCTGAGCGGGGTCGAAGGCTCGACGGGACTCGGCCCGCGATCGCTCGACCCAGAGGCTCCCCCTCGACAGGGCTCGGGGCCTTGAGCCTGTCGAAAGGTCGACGGGCGAGCTCAGTCGAGTCGGGTCCTGAGCTCGCCGAAGGACGGGTGACGAGTGACCGGGCAGACTCTTTCCACGCGTCACCCATCGAGAACCTCAGGGTCCGGCTCGACTGAGCTCGTCGCAGGCCGAGGTGGATCGAGGGACGCGTCACGCGTCACCTCCTTCTGAGTCCGCCGCTGTCGGCGTTTTGGCCAGCACGATTGCCCCGATGATCGCCCCGAGCAAGAACACGCCGACGATCTCGAAGGGGAGCAGGTAGTCGCTGAATATCTTGATGCCCACGGCGTAGGTGCCGCCGTGGCTGAGCACCGCCTCCGGCGGCGCGTCGCCCTTCGTACCGAGGAAGGGGGACCGCAGCATGAGCGCCACCAGATAGATGCCGCCGATCACCGCCGGGATCAGAAATACGGGGTACCGGTCATGCAGGTAGCGCTCGTCGGTCTTCAGATTCAGGAGCATGAGCACGAACAGGTACAGGACCAGGATGGCGCCGGCATAGACGATGATCTGAACGGCGAAGAGGAATTCGGCATTGAGGAGCACGAATAGGCCAGCCACGTGGAGGAGCAGGGTCAGCAGCGCGACCCCGCAGTGGACGGGGTGTTTCAGCGCAACGGTGAGCACCCCCGCTACGACGCTCACGAGCGAGAAATACGCGAAGAGGGTTAGAACCATGAGGCCTTACGCTTTAGGCTTGAGCACCGACTCGGGAAAGAAATAGCGGTAGTCGCGGCTCTGTTGATCATCCTTTTCCTGATTATGGGCATACAGATATTTTTTTGCGTCTTCGAGATGGCGCTCACCGATCTCGTAGAGCCGCTTCTTGTCGAACAGGAGGGCGCGTTTGTCGTGGGTGGAGTATTCGTACAGCTTGGTCATGGCCAAGGCATTCACGGGGCACGCTTCGACGCAATACCCGCAGAAGACGCACTTGGTGATGTCGATGTAGAACTCGCTGGCATAGCGCGAGAGGGGAAGGGTCTTGTCCTCGGCACTGACGACCTTGATACAGTGGGACGGACAGGCGACTTCGCACAGATCGCACCCCACACACCGCTCGGCGCCATCGTCGTATCGCAGTAACCCGAGCGCTCCGCGATGGGTGTCCGGGAGCGTCCGTTGCTCGCGCGGATATTGGAACGTGATGGGGCGATGAAACATGTGCTTGAACGTCACTTTCATGGCGTCCCAGATCTCATAGAACAGCGCCGCTCGCAACAGCTTGTTGATCATGGCGCCGACGTTCATTTCACTCTCCAATGAAGGCTCAGCTAGATTTTCTCGATCGTCACTCGGGCAAACTTAAACGACGGGACGCTGGTATCGGGATCAATCTCCAGCGGCATCAGATCCTTGACCGGCGGCTCGTTAAAATGTTCCGGAAAGAAGCAGGAGCCCGGCCGCAGGGTGAGATCAGGCTGCACAGCCAACTCCACCGACCCCTTGGCCGATGTCACCCGGACTCTGGCCTCCTCCGCCAACCCCATGCGCGTCATGTCCTCCACGTTCATGGAGAGCCGCCCGGTGTTCGGCGCGATCTTGATGAGGCCGGAAGCCTGGGTAGACAGCTTGCCCGAATGATAGAGGAGCTGCCCCATGGTCAAGGCGAATGGCCACCGGGCGTGCTCCTCGCCCGCGCGTGTGGCGGCGCCCCGGTAGCGGCTCCCGACAGAGGCAGCATACCCATTGGACAGGTAGGCATCCGGTCTCGGCGAAAGCTTCTTGGGCTGTCCGAGATTGTAATAGCCGGGCAGCAGCTTCATGATCTCGTTCTGAATGTCCTGGGGCGACTCGTATTCCGGCGCGTACCCCAGCCCGTTGGCGATGGCCGTCATGATGTGCCAGTCGGGGAGGCTCTCGCCGATCGGCTCCATGGCCTGGCGGAGGCGAAGGACTTTGCCCTCCAGGTTGGTGATCGTCCCGTCCTTTTCGGCGTAGGTGCAGGCCGGCAGGACGACATGCGCCAGTCGGGCGGTCTCGGTGAGAAAGGGGTCCTGGCAGACCAGCAGTTCCAACCGCTCGAGAGCGGCCTTCACCTCAGCGGAGGCGGGCAACGTCGCGAGCGGATTCTCACCGACGACGTAGAGGGCTTTGATCTCTCCACTCCGGCAGCGCCTGAGAATCTCCGGCAGCGTGGCACCCTTCCCCATCGGCGGCAACTCGGCCCCCCAGGCCTTGGCGAACTTGTCGCGGGCCACAGGGTCATCGAAGCGGGCCTGGCCGGGCAGAAATTCCGGCGCTGCACCCATGTCCACCGCCCCCTGCTCGTTCGGCTCTTCGGTGACCGTGTTCACCCCGCAGCCCGGCCGGCCCAGCTTGCCGGTGATCCAGGCGAGATCGATGAGGGAGAGGACCTGCCGGTAGCCACCGGGGCGGCGAACCACGCCCTCACCGCAGAGAATGATCGCGCGCGGGGCTTCCGCGAAGACCGCTGCGACTTCATGGATCTGGTCCACCGGCACGCCGGTCCCGGCGGCCACCGCCTCCAGTGAGACCCCGGCTGCCGCGTGCTTCAGCGCGGCGAAGGCCTCCGGATGTCGGCCGGTCGCCTCTGCATCAATCAGGTCCTGCTCGATGACGGATTTCACGAGACCCTGGAGAAACAACCCTTCGCTGCCCGGGGTCACCATCATCGGATGCGACGCGAGGGCGGCGATCCTGGTCTGCACGGAGTCCACGACGATCACCTGGGACTTGTAGACTCGGATCGCTTCCTTCACGCGAACGGCGGTCAAGGGATTGGTCTCGGTGATGTCGGTCCCCACGAGCAGGATTGCCTTCGCCTTGGTGATGTCCTCCCAGTCGTTGGTCATCCGACCGACGCCCAGCGCCTCCCGGACCGCATGGACGAAGTTGAGGTGTCCATAACGGGCACTGCTGTCCAATTGGTTGGTCCCGATCGCCGCCCGCATGAGCTTCTGGAATAGATAGAGCTCCTCGTTGCTGCATCGGGCCGTGATCAGTCCGGCGATCGCCTGGGGGCCATGCGCGGCCTTGATTGAGGCGAGGCGGTCCACGACGGTGTGCATGACCTCCAGCCAGGGCGTCTCGACCAGTGTGCCGTTTCGCCGCGCCAGTGGCTGAAGGAGGCGGTTCTTGCTGTCGATGTACTGGAACCCGAACCGGCCGCGGACGCAGATCCCGCCGTGGCCCTTCGCGGTCTCGGAACGGTCACCCCACTTGTTCTTCCACGACAGCGGGGACGTCACGCGGACCACCTCGCTATCCTTGGTCTCGATGGACATCTGGCAACCGTCGCCGCAGTAATTGCAGGTCGTGGTCGTCTTCTTCAACTGCCACGGCTTATACAAGTACTTGGAGTACTTGTTCGTGATGGCGCCGACCGGGCACACCGCCAGGCAGTCGCCGCAGAACTCGCAGGACAGCGGGAGATCCCCTTTTGCGACCACCTGGGTGAAGCCACCCTTCTTCACGAACTGCAGGGCGTCGATCATCAACACGTCTTTACAGACGTTGATGCACTCACCGCACGCGATGCACCGGTTCATGTTAAAGTCCAGCACCAGGCTGCGGGTATCTTCGGGAATCAGCTTCTGCTTGGCATTGGCCAGGTTGGTGACCTGATGCTGGAACGCCATGTCCTGCAATTCGCAATGGCCGTCCGCGTCGCAGACGGGACAGTCCAGCGGGTGGACGGACAGATGTTTCTCCACCGCCTTCTTTCTGGCCTGGAACAGATCGTCGCCCTCCGTGCGCACCACCAGACCCGCCGTCGCTTTGGCCGTGCAGGCGCGGACGGGGGCCTTCTTCCCCTCCACCATGACCAGGCACATCCCACAGGAGCCGAACGGGTCGAAGGTGTAGTGGTAGCACATCGCCGCGACGATCTTGCCCGTGCTAGAGATCACGTCGTACAGCGATACGCCGTCCTTCGCCGTCACGGGTCGCCCGTCGATGCTGAGCTCGATGGTCGCGGCTTCTGTATCAGGACTGGTTACTGGTTTCAGAGCCATGGTCTTCCTCAAGAGCTTATGGCCTATGGCAGTTGGCGTATGGCAGGACCGGACGATTGTTCTAGGCCATCAGCCATATGCTATACGCCATTCGCCGATTCAGCGGTCGCACTCCCCCATGACGATGTCGTAGGTGCCGAAGATCGTCACCGCGTCCGCGATCATGTAGCCCCGCGCCATATGATCAAACGCCCCCATGTGGATGAACGACGGCGCGCGGATCTTCAGCCGGTACGGTTTCCCGCCGCCCGTGCTGACGATATAGAAGCCCAGCTCGCCCTTGTGCGCTTCGGTCCCGCAGTAGATCTCGCCCGGTGGAGCGTCGAAGCCCTGCGAGAAGAGCTTGAACTGCTGGATCATGGACTCCAAGTTGGTGAAGACCCGATCCTTCGGCGGCAGCGTGACGCTCGGCACGTCCGCCATGATCGGGCCTTCCGCCGCCATCTGGTCGAGGCACTGCCGGATGATCTTTACGCTCTCCCGCATCTCCTCGACCCGGATCCAGTACCGGTCGTAGGTATCGCCGTTCTTGCCGACGGGGACGCTGAATTCGCATCTGGGATAGGCCCCGTAGGATTCATACTTGCGCAGATCGTAGTCCACCCCGGAGCCGCGCAGCGTGGGACCGCTGAGCCCGAAGCTCAAGGCGTCCTCCGCCGAGATCACCGCGACGCCCTTGGTCCGGGCGATCCAGATGCGGTTCTTCTCGAGGAAGACCACATACTCATCGATCTTGGGCAGGAAGTAGTCCAGAAACCGCCGGAGCTTGTCCAGCAAGGACGGGGTGAAATTGCGCTCCACCCCGCCAATCCGGTACCAGCTTGTGGTGAGACGGGCACCGCAGAGCTCGTCGAACCAATCGAGCAGGATCTCGCGGTCCCGGAACGTGTAAAAGAAGACGGTCATCGCGCCGATATCCAGCGCCTGCGTCCCCAGCCAGAATTGATGGCCGATAATCCGCTGGACCTCTGCGACGATCGTGCGCAGGTACTCGGCCCGCTCGGGGACCGTGATGTTCATCAGCTTTTCGACCGCGCGGCAATAGGCAAAGTTGTTGTACATGGCGCAGACGTAATCAAGGCGATCCGTGTGGGGAATGAACTGGTGGTAGGTGCCGTCTTCCGCCAGCTTTTCCACTCCACGGTGCAGAAACCCCATCACCGGTGTCGCCTTGACGATCCGTTCGCCTTCCAGCTCGAGAATGACTTTCAAGACTCCATGGGTGCTCGGGTGCTGGGGCCCCATGTTAAGCAGCAGTTCCTCTGTCCGGAGCGTCGGCAGGTTCGCGCTCTCCGGATGCTCCGGGTCCACCTTATAGACAGTTGTTCTCTGGTCCTCTAGCTTCGCCATCGAGACTCTCACGCGTGACCTGTCCCTCGATCCTCCTCGCAGCCCTGAGGTTCTCGAAGGGGGCCCCGTGACTCCCTCACGATTGTGCTTCGTTCAGAAATTCAAACGTATCCCGCCAGCCCTTGCCCCGGAGCGGGAAATCCTTCCGGAGTGGATAGCCTTCGTTGTACTCATCCGGCATCAAAACCCGCCGCAGATCGGGATGGTTGCGGAACCTGATCCCCATCATGTCGTACACTTCACGCTCCATGAAATTGGCCCCCTTCCAGATGTCCGTCAAGGAGTCCACCTCGCAATCCGATTCCGGCACGCGAGTCTTGAACCGGACGCGGTGGCGCTTCCGGATCGAATACACCTCGTAAACCACCTCGAAGCGTTCCTCGTCGTCCGGCCAATCCACGCTGCTCACGTGCACGAGGTAATCACAGTCCATCGCGGGGTCATCCCGGAGGAATCTGGCCACCTCGTGCAGCGAATCTCGCGTCACAGTGATCGCGAGATCGCCGCGCCATTCCACAGCCTTGACGAAGCCGGTCGGAAACAGTTGCTGAATTCGCTCGGCAATCGGGTGCATTTCAAAATCCGTGACGGGTGACACGTGACACGTGACACGACGGAAGCGGACAGCTTGGTTCGACTAGTCTCTTGTTACGCGTCACCTCTCACGCCTTGACTTGTGCCGGCTGCTTCAGGAAGACCCGCTTCTGCATGATGCACTCCTGCAACTTCAGGACGCCGTCGAACAGCGCCTCCGGGGTCGGCGGGCAGCCGGGCACGTAGATGTCCACCGGCACGAAGCGGTCCACCCCCTGCACGACGCTGTAGCTGTCGTAAATGTTTCCCGAGGTCGCACACGAGCCCATCGCGATGACATACTTTGGCTCGGGCATCTGGTCGTAGATTTTCCTGATCACGGGCGCCATGCGCCGGCACACCGTTCCGGCCACGATCATGAGGTCGGACTGGCGGGGGGAGGCCCTGAAGACGCCCGCGCCGTACCGGTCCATGTCGTAGCGAGAGGACACGGCCGCGATCATCTCGATGGCGCAGCAGGCCAGCCCGAAGGTCATCGGCCACAGGGAACCCTTGCGCGCCCAGTTGACGGCCTTCTCGACCGTCGTGGTGATGACGTCCAGTTCCCCGTCCTTCTCATGCCGCCCCAGCTGGATCAACCCCATGTCCTTACCTCATGGCCCAAAGGGGATGGCTGCACCGGCCGTTACTGCGCGCGTCATTCTCACCCGCCCACCCCGGGCGCGCCAAGACGCGCTCTTGCCCGCGCGAGCACTCCATCCATCTTTTCTTCAGTGGGCGGGCGGCGTGGCTGACCCCAATTGCGCGCGTCGAGCGAGCACACATCATTACCTCTTCATAATAATTAATCCGGTGTGCGCGCTCCGCGAGCAGGCGGGTCAGCCATGCCACCGCTCCGCCCATCCTTATCGTGTGCGCGACGCGCGAGCACAAGGCCGGTGCTGCCGTCCCCGCGCTAATCCCACTCCAGCGCGCCTTTCCGCCAGGCGTAGACGTACGCCACGACGAACAGCCCGATGAACACCAGCATCTCCACTAGTCCGATCAGACCGATCTTGTCGAACACCACCGCCCAGGGATAGAGAAAGATGATTTCGATGTCGAAAATGACGAACAGCATGGCGAAAATGTAGTACCGGACCGGGAACGGCATCCGCGCGTCCGAAAACGGCTCACTGCCGCACTCGTACGGACTGAGCTTCTCCGACTCCGGGAACTTGGGTTGCACCAGATAGCTCAGCAGCAACGTGACGACCCCGAAGGCCAGTGCAATCCCGATGAAGAGCAGAATCGGAAAATAGCGGCTGAGATAGTCCAGCAGGAGGTCAGAACCGCTCACGCCAGCCTCGCGTCAAAGGCGTTGACTTCCCGTACAGATTTGGCCATCCTAGCCTCTAAACCTTCGATAAATCAAGCGGACAAAGGACCTACCCCGCACAATCCGAAAGCCCTAGCCGGCTTTCAAAAACGAGAGGTTGGTGAGTTTCTCAACGGAGGGTTGCGCAAGACCGGCACTGGAGAGGTCCCTGGGGTCGGCGCCGGGCGGTTCTTACCGGCCTTCTCCCGTTCGCTTGTTTTTGTTCATGTTTTCCGGTGGCATCCGGAGCGCACTAGGAGCCTGGCCTGACCCGACCGTCCATTCGGCCTCGAGCGGGAAGACCGCTTTGGCCTTCTTGCGCCGATGAATCTGCGTTTCGATCCGGCGCTGAGGGCGACCCCCGGAAGAGCGAGGCTGCTCACGAGGTCCTTTGGACTCGCTCATACCAAGCACCTCCATGCCGACGCAAGAACCGCGCGCGCGCCGATCGCTTAGTCATCAGCGGAGACCCGGACGGCCGCGGCCCTCCCAGGATCGCGGGTCGAGGCGTGGCACGGGGACATCATTCCCGCTCCGCACAGGGCTTGGATCGTAGGACTGCTCGTTTCCGTTCACCCCGTCCTCCTCGGGATCAGACCACATTTCACCGTTGCCCGGCTCGAATTCGCCGTTGCCGTTCACATCCAACCAATAGAAGAGCGGGTACGCCATCGTGACGGCCACCGGCGACCCGAATTCATTGACCCAGACCCGATAGGTCCGCCTGGCTGTCATGAAGTCAGTCGTGCCGGTCTGCCGAAGATCGAAGCGACGGAAGAAGAGATCGTTGCGCCAGTCATAATAGGCCTCCACTTCACGCCGATCATATTCCGCGGGCTCCTCAGGCAAGAACGCGGCGGCACGATTGGCCGTAGGTTCGGCGAACCCGGCGGTCCTTCCACGGCCCATCCCGTCTGACCCTGACTGGGCCAGGGCAGGAAGGCTGCACACGATCATGGCGCACAGAAGGGCCTCCCGTCGGTTCATCGCGGCTCACCCGAGGCGTGCACAGCCCTGGCAGGGCGATATCGCACCTTAGCACCGGGTTCAGTGGGCTGTCAAACGAGGCGATCCGCCAGAGGCAGCCTCGTAGGAATCTGATACATGTATCGAAGAAATCGGGGCTTTGTCTTGACTTTGCGGAGAGATTTGATATGGTAACCACGTAGTCGTAACCATGCCCTACTGAGTGGAGTAACATGAGCAAAACAAGAGTGACCCGACCGCTTTCGTTCTCTGTGCTGGCCCTGGTCCTGGCCTGGTGCGGCCCCTCCGGTGCCCTTCCAGCCGACACCCTCCCTGAGACGGTCCGAATGGGTCCCTCCGCCACCTCATTCATGGCCGGCTTTATCCGCCCAGGACTGCCGGTGCTTGGCGCGGTCGCTCCGGTCGGTGGGTTCCAGTCAACCGCCGCATCCAGACGGATGTACACCATCGGCGATATTCTGTATCTCAGGATGGCCAGGCCGGGCGACGCCTCCCCGGGCGATTTCTTCACGCTGTATCGTCAGGTCACCAATGTCTATCATCCCAGGACGGGGCACCATCTTGGCGACCTCGCCGCCATTTTGGGGATCGTCAGCATCGTCTCGATCACCGGTAACTTGGCCACGGTCCGCATCGAGCGCGCCTACCAAGCGATCGCGGTAGGTGACGCGGCTATGCCGTTCGTCCCGCCTCCTCAGGAGGAGCCTACCTTTGAGAGCCGGGCGCTGCCGGAAACCCCCGGCACGGTCGTGGCCCTCCAGCCCTATCGGACGCTCATCGCACAGGGCAACGTCATCTATCTGGACTGGGGACGAGAGGACGGACTCCAGACCCAGGACCTCCTGCGGATCTTTAGGGCGGGACCCGGTATTCCCATGCAGACGGTGGCCGAGGTACAGGTCATCGGCTTAGAGGATCACACCTCGACCGGAATGATCACGCACTCGACCGTCCCGATCACGACCGGTGATCGATTCACCTTTAAGGAGCATGGCGCGCGACCCGAAGCCCAGCTTGCCGGGAGGGAGCCGGAGACGACTCCGCCACAAGTGGCCTCGGTACCCAAGGGCGTGGATGTGGCCAAGTCGTTACAGCTTGAAGCGTCGAAAGGCCTCATTGGCATCCAACAGATCGGGGACCGCTTGATGATCACCCTGGCGGATCAGATCCAATATGAGTCCGGGCAGGTTCAGGTCAATCCTGAAGGCCTCGTGGTGCTCAAGCGGGTCGCGGAGATCCTCAAGGACGTGACCGATAAGCGTGTCGAGGTCGAGGGGCACGCCGACGATATGCCCATCGGCCCCACCCTCAAGCAGGAGTACCCGACCAACCAGGAGCTGTCGGAGGCTCGAGCCACGACCGTCGTGCGGCACCTCGTTGAGGACGGGGGGATTGATCCCTCGGTCCTGTCGGCGATCGGATTTGGGGACACGCGGCCTGTGGCCAACAACAAAACCGAAGAGGGCAAGAAGAAAAACCGCCGGGTCGAGCTCGTGCTGTACCCTAAAGAGACGGAGGAGGGTGCACCGAGTGGAGCCCCAGGGCCATCGAGCCTGGAGCCGCCTCCACCCTCTCCGACGGGCGGGTCGTCCACAGCTCCCTCGCTCATTCGAAACGTTTCCTCCCCCAGCGACACCGCCCCCCCAGTCGGCACCACGGTAATCGACCGGCCTTCCCCCAGTCTCTCCGAGGGACGGACGAACGATCATCCGCCCTGCCCTGAGCTTGCGGCCCGGCGCCCGCAGTAGGAATTTCTGAGCAAACCGGTCTACAATGCCACGGCCTTCCGACCATGGACGCCCCAGAGTCAGACAGCAGTGGGTTGCCGATACCCATCCCCACGGACCTGCCGGCCTATGCGGATGTTGTCGTGCCTCGGCACCTTCACCGGCCATTCACCTATCGGATCCCCGATCACCTGAGAGGACGCCTGGAAGTCGGAGCCCAGGTCCATGTCCCCTTCGGAGCGAGCGTTCTGAATGGGGTAATCGTGGCGATGTGCGAGCGGCCTCCCGACGTTCCCATGCCCGGAGCGGGAGTCAGCCGCCGCCTGAGAGAGATCATCGCACGGCTGGATGAGACCTCGGAGGCGCGCCTCGACCCGGACCTGCTGACCCTGGCCCGTCTCATCTCCGAGTCGTACCTGACGCCCTTGGGCCAATGCCTCCGGCTGATCCTGCCCCCTTCGCCTCGACACCGGTCCGCGCCGCGTTACGTCCTCGCGGACGCGGGTGAGAAACGCGACAAAAAGGTGGACGGGCTCTCTGCGACGGCCCGCGAGGTGCTGAGGCGCCTGGCCGAATCGCCGGCGGGCCTGACCGCGCCGTCGCTGCGCCGGACCATCGCGGGCCGGGTGGCGGGCGCCTTGGTGACGTTGAAACGCCGCCGGCTCGTGCGCCAAGTGGACTCGGACCGACCTGCACCGGCTGTCGATCCCCGCAGGCCGAGCACGCGCCGCCAGGCTTCGCTCTCAGATGCACCAGAGACACGACAGCCGAGGGATCTGCCCGGTGCCGGCGTATCCGTCACAATCGGAGGGTCGTCTGAGTGCCCGACCCAGTCAACCGGGTGGCCGCCGTGGTGGGACCGACTGCGCAATGCGCTCGACCAAGTCCGACACGAAGCCTTCCTGCTCCACGCCCCGGCGGCTACCCGCCTGCCCTGTGTGATTCAAGCGGCGGGCGAGACCCTCGCGCATGATCGCAGCGTGCTGATCGTCGCGCCTACGATTGACCGTGCCTCGACGATCGCTGCATCCGCTCGGGCGCGCTGGGGCGAGCGGGTGCATCTCCTGCATAGCGGGTTGCCGTCCGCGGCGCGTGCGAAGATCTGGCAACGCATCCGCACCGGATCGGCCTGTGTGGTGCTCGGGACGAGATCGGCGGTCTTCGCTCCGGTGAGTTCGATGGGGCTTCTCTGCGTCGAGGACGAACACGATCCGGCGCTCAAGGAGGAGCAAGAGCCCCGGTACCACGCCCGCGATGTCGCGTGGATGCGCGCCGGCCGCCATCAGGCGGTCTTGCTGTTAGGGTCCGCGTACCCGTCGCTCGAGACCGTCTCTGCCATTTCCTCTCCATCATTACCTCTCCCACCTCTCCCGTCTGAGCTCCAAGCTGAATCCTCCGCCGGCGTGTCCAGACCGGCTGCGCCGACGATCCGGATGGTGGACCTCCGCCACGTCCCCTCCGGCGTGCTCCTGTCCCAACCCCTGGTCACCGGGATCGCCTCGGCACTGGAGGCGCGAACGGGGCAATTGGAGGTCATCCTGTTCCTCAATCGAAAAGGGTTCGCGCCGGCGCTGTCGTGCCGGGATTGCGGTGAGTCGCCGCGCTGTCCACAGTGCAGCGTCACGCTCACCTTCTACCGACGGGTCGGTCGGTTGACCTGTCCCTATTGCGGCGGGTCCTCGCCGCTGCCGGAGACCTGTCCCTCCTGCCTGGCCGCCGGACTGCAACCGGTGGGAGTCGGAACCGAGCGCCTTGAGGAGGAGGTGCGGCGGCTGTTCCCGCGGGCGCGTGTCGGGCGACTCGACCGTGATACTGCCCGCACGCCGGCTCAGGCGGAGGCGGTGCGCCGGCAGGCCTCCTCCGGAGAACTGGAGATCCTGATCGGCACCCAGATGCTGCTCGGCGCAGCGCGCCTTCCCAGGGTCCCATTCGTCGGCATCCCCTACGCAGACGCCGGACTCCACCTGCCTGATTTTCGTTCCGCCGAGCGGACCTTCCAGACTCTGCAGGATGTGATCGCGCTGGCTCAGCCCGGCCACGCCGGCGGGACCGCCGTCCTACAAACCTACCTGCCCACACACCACGTCATGTCCGCCATCGCCGCCCAGCACGCCGCGATCTTCTATGATGAGGAGATGGCCGTTCGCAGGACCTTAGGCTTTCCTCCGTTCGGCCACCTGATCAGCCTCCGCGTGTCCGGCGCCAACCCCGATCGCGTGAGAGCAGCGGCCGAACGCTGGGCCGAGCGGCTCCACGTGGCTGCCCGACAGAGTTCCCCCCAACCGGACGGACCTCGCATTGACCAGGCTCAGGGCCCTGCCGCGGACGCGAGAGACGAGGTCACAATCCTGGGACCCATCCAGGCCTCCCTGGCGCAGCTCAGAGGGCGGCACCGCTGGCAGCTCCTGGTCAGATCGACAAGCGCCGTCAGAGGGAGGCAGACGGTGAGAGCCACGCTCGAGGACCTCGACAGGAGCCAGGGACGCGGCGGGCTGAAATTCGAGGTGGACGTGGACCCGTTGGAGATGGGGTAAGCCGAAGGCCCGAGGCGCAGGGCAAGGGGTTCGAGGGAAGGATGACCATTCAGCGCGGCTCGTCCGCCTGGACTGCCTCTTTCTTCCGGCCGATCCACCGGAAAATACCATACGAGAAGGTGAGCCAGAAGATCGAGGAGAATAGTCCGAAGAGCACCGCGGTGAGCATCATCCCCATCTCCTGCTCGGTGGGCTCGGAGGACTGCATCCGAATGCGGACCATGGTCACGACGGGCCAGGCCAGACTTTCCAAGCCCAACAGGGCGGTCGCCCACGCCCAGACCTCCGCGACCGTGGTGCCCCGCCAGCCGAGAAACCCTGCGACAGCCAGCGCCAGGACCAGCGCAAGGGCCAGCGACCTGTCGCCCCAGATGAGCCAGAACCCGACCGTCACGACCAGACTGCCGAGCACCGCGTTCAGTCGTTGAATCCACATCATCTCTATGCGTGTGAAGGGTAAGGGGTGAGGCGTATAGAAGCGGAGTCTGCAAGCTTGGCCAGGTAATGTCAATGCTCTGTGCCGCGCCGTCCGAATGAGTTGCGAGCAGTCGGGTGTTCCAGTATCTTGGCCATGATGGTCCATCCCTGAGCACTCAGAGTGAAAGCCGGAACGGGCGCCCCGATGCTAAAGACGATTCTGTTCAGCGACCTGGACGGGAGCCTGCTCGACCCGTCGACTTATTCGTTCGCAGCCGCACGCGAAGCGTTGGAGGCGCTGCGGGCCCACCGGGTCCCCCTGGTGCTGGCGACGAGCAAGACCCGTGCGGAGGTCGAGCCCATTCGCTCCCGTCTGGATCATCATGATCCGTTCATCGTCGAAAACGGCGGGGGCGTCTTCATTCCGAACGGGCTCTTTGATGTCCCCGTCGACGGCGCCCAGCTCCGCGGTCCTTATCAGGTGATTGAAGTGGGGACCCCCCACGGCAGACTGCGCGCCGCCTTGAAGGAAATCGCCAACACGCTCGGAGGTGAGTTGAAAGGATTCGGGGACATGCCGGTCAAGGAGATCGCCGAGCGAACTGGGCTCACAGAGGCAGAGGCCCTCATGGCCAAGCAACGGGAGTACGATGAGCCGTTTGTCTTGGAGGAGTCGGCCACGAGGCTCGAAGAGCTTCAGCGCCTGGCCGCCGCGCGAGGGCTCACCTGCACCAGAGGGGGACGCTTCTATCATCTGATGGGGAGCGCCGACAAGGGGCTGGCCTGCCGGCTGCTCATTGACGCGTACCGTCGCCAGCACGGCCGCACGGGTGTGCAACTCCTTACTGCCGCGATCGGCGACAGCCTGAATGACCTCCCGATGTTGGCTGTGGTGGATCGGCCGATCCTGGTCCAGCGGGCCGACGGGTCGTATGACCCCGCGGTGCAACTCCCCAACCTGACCCGCACGCCAGGCATTGGCCCCAAAGGATGGAACCAGGCAGTCCTCGCGTTGATAGCTGAGAGCCTGCCCTGAGCCGGGTCGAAGGGAGCTGAGGGCCGGCCCTGCCTGCGGCGAGTTCAGTCGAGCCGAGCCCGTGGTTCGACCCATCGACAAGCTCAGGGTCCCGAGCTGAGTCGAGGGACGAGCTCACCACCCGACTCGACCGAGCTCGCCCGTCGAGAGCCTCTGGGTCGAGCGATCGCGGGCCGAGCGTGTCGAGCCTTCGACCCCGCTCAGGCTCGACCCCGAGCGAGGTCGAGGGGTCGAGGGGTCGAAGGGGGCTGAATCCTGACGGTTGAGGGCGGATCCCTCTTCGGTCGAGCGACGAGCGAGCTGTGAGATGGAACTCAAAGATTTTCTCTGGAGCCTGATCACCATCTACGTCTGCGCGAGGGTGATGGGCGAGTTGGCCGCCCGAATCGGCCAGTCGGCCGTGTTGGGTGAGCTCCTGGCCGGTGTCTTGGTCGGAGGCAGCGTGCTGGGGTGGGTGGAACAGACTGAGCCCCTGAAGCTGCTCGGCGAAGTTGGCGTGATGCTCCTCCTGTTGGAGGTCGGGCTGGAGTCCGATCTCCAATCCTTCCTGAGGGTCGGCTGGTCCGCTGCGCTGGTGGCGATCATCGGCGTGGTCACGCCGTTCGGGCTCGGGTACGGACTCGCAGTGGGTCTGCACATGTCTCAGCTCCAGGCCATCTTTGTCGGCGCCACCCTGACCGCCACCAGCGTCGCGATCTCGGCTCGGGTGCTCTTCGACCTCGGCAAGCTCAAGACCGCAGAAGGCAACATCATCCTGGCAGCCGCCGTGCTGGACGATATCCTGGGCCTCGTGACGCTGTCCGTGATCGTCGGTCTGGCCGAGTCAGGGACGGTGTCCTGGCTGGACGTCGGCAGGACTGCGGGCCTGTCGGTGCTGTTCCTCACGCTGGCCATCCTCGTGGGCATCCGGTACGCGCACCTGTTCAGCCGTCTCGTCAACCGCATGCATACCCGCGGCCGGCTCGTCATTACCGCGCTGACATTCACGCTCCTCCTCGGGTACGCTGCCGAGGTGATGCAGATCGCCCCATTGGTCGGCGCCCTTGCCGCGGGACTGGTCCTCGCCCGGACAGAACATCAGGGGCACATCGGAGAGAGAATCAAGCCGGTGACCGACGTGTTCGTGCCCATCTTCTTCGTCCTCGTCGGAGCCGCCGTCGACCTCAGGTACTTCAATCCGTTCCACCCGGAAAACTGGCCGGTCCTGCTGCTGGCGGGCGGGCTAGCCGTCGCCGCCGTGACTGGGAAGCTTGCGGCCGGTCTCGGAACCGTGGGCGGGACCATCAATCGATGGGCTGTTGGTGTCGGCATGCTCCCGCGCGGGGAGGTCGGCCTGATCTTCGCCAGCGTGGGCCTCTCCCGCGGGATCATCACACAGGGCGAGTATGGCGCCCTTCTCATCGTCATCGTCCTGACCACCCTCCTCTCCCCCATGCTGCTGAAGCGGGCGTTCAGCGAGGCAGGGAGGTGACGTGAGATAGTCACAAATGCCGGAGGTCATCCGGGGCACGGTCGCGTGGGCTCTGCGAGAGCCTTCGTTCAAGATAGTCCTTGGCGAGGTCCTTGGCCCCCAATCCGAACGTGGTGGTACAACGGGGTGAGCACGGCGATCGGCGGAAACATCGAGGCAGTTAGCGCCAACTGGAGGATGACGGACTGGCCGGCGATCGGCCGCCTGCCTGGGCTGCCGTCGGTTCGAGGTGCACTCTGACCGGCGCGCTGGCGGCGCTCAGGGAAAAGGATCGGTGTGGGAAGGGAATCTCGATCCCCCGAGCATCGAACGCCTTCTTGAGCCGCCGGCGGTATTCGCGTCCCACTGTCCACTGCTCCATGGGGATGGTTTTCAGCCGCGCTTTCATGACCACTTCCGATTCCTTGAAATCATCCACCCCGAAGATCTCGATCGGCTCGATCATCTTCTGAGTGAAGGCAGGGTCCTGCTTGAGGTCCGCTGCCACCTGTCGCATTACCTCGACCACGCGATCGGTGTCCTCCTCGTAAGCGACCCCCACGTCGATCACATACGCGGACCACTGCTTGGTCATATTCGCCAGTGAGTTGATGGTCCCGTGGGGGAACACGTGGACGACGCCGGCCAGGTCCCGAAGCACGATCGTCCGGAAGGTAATTGTTTCGACTAACCCACCGGTCCCGTTTATCATCGCCACGTCGCCAACGTGAACCTGGTCTTCGAGGACGATGAAGAACCCACTGATGAGATCCCGGACCAGGTTCTGCGCGCCGAAGCCCACCGCCAGGCCGACGATCCCGGCTCCAGCGAGGATCGGGGTGATGTCCAGTCCAACTTGGGCCAGCGTAACGACGGCGGCGACGGCCCAGACCAGCGCCAGAGCCATCGTGCGCAGCAGGCTTGTCAAGGTCGCCACCCGCTTCCTGGCCATGCCTGGAAGCGTTTCGGTGGCCTCGCCCGCCTGCACCAGGAGCGACTCCAGGCGTGTCATACCGAGGCCGATGAAGCGGACGCCGATATAGGCCGCCACGATAATCAGGATGATGCGTACCCCGGCCTGCACCGAGGAGGTCATCGTGTCGAGGAGCCAAGGGCTGAGGTTTTGCAAGGATAGGCCGATCATGCTGTTCTCCTCCTCTCCATTTCAATCAACCTGTCAATCAACCTGCCGTTCAGGGTGGACCTAGAGTAGAAGCACCTACCGTGGACGACGTCTCACGCAGGATTCGCCCCTCCACTTTGGTCTGCTCGACCCGCTGTTCGAGAGTTTCACGGAGCGCGGCGTGCAGCAGTTCCTCGACGTCTCGTGGTTCGCGACTGAATACTCACCGTGAGCCGCCACCGGCCAGGCTCAGGCGGATGGTGCTCCCATCTGCTTTGCTCAGCGCCTGTGCTGCGAGTTCCGTCGTGGTCGATGCTCTGTCGACGACCAACCCTTACTGGACTTGTCTTTCGTCCCTCTCAAGCTGTGCTGCAAGCCAATGCAGCAAGGATTCCAGCTTCGGTGGATCGGACACCCATGCGTCCTCTCCGGCCACGTGACGTCGCCCACCGACGCGCACTGAGAGACCACGACCCCGCATCACACGGAATGCATCGAAGTCGGTCTGATCATCGCCGAAGTAGACCGGAGCCCGGCCGCGCGCCCATTTCTCCTTCAGAAGCCTCGCCACGGCGGTGCCCTTGTCCCAAGAGCCGGCCAGTCTCACTTCCAACACGCGCTTGCCGCGCAGCAGCATCACCTGGCCACCAGCACGCCACGGGGACAGGGCCCGCAACGCTCGGCGGCGCAGCCCAGCTCGATCGGCCGGTCTGACCAGCCGGTCATGCAGCGCAACGGTGACGCCCTTGTCCTCGATCAGGGCGCCCGTGATGCCTTCGGTAGCGCTCTTGAGGGCCCCTGCCCATTCCCGAACTTCTCGTCTGGTAGGCCTCGGCCCCAACCAACGTCTTGCGGCGCCAGGTTCCTTGTACAGGAGTCCATGATGGGCCAGGTATCGGATGCCCGGCACTCCCACACGTCGCCGCAGATCATGGAGCGTGCGTCCGCTCACAATGACCACCGGGACGGAATGTGCCAGTTGGCTGAGTGTCTGTCTGACGGAAGCCGTGAGGCGCGCGTTCCCCGGACGCTGGACGATCGGGGTCAACGTGCCGTCATAGTCTAGGAGGACAATGAGGCGACGAGGAGGAATGGCTGTCAGCTTTGCGCGAAGCGATGGGCTCCTCTTCATTCACTTGAGCCCTGCCTCTGATCCCACCACACCCCGGCATCGCGAAGGCAGCGATCCACCCAGGCATGAACGTCGTGCATTTGCAGGTGTCTTCGCATCGCGCTCATTCGGCGCCGTCGCTCTTCCTCGGGCATCTCCAGCGCTTGCTTCAGGGCGTCAGCCATACCTTCCGGGTCATACGGATTAATGATCAACGCGTCAGTCAATTCGTCGGCTGCGCCGGCCATCTGACTGACCAGCAACACACCCTGATCGTCCAGTTGGGACGAGACATATTCCTTGGCTACCAGGTTCATCCCGTCATACACGGAACTGACCAACGCGAGGTCCGCCATTCGGTAGTACGCGACCAGCTTGGAGAGCCCGATCCGGCCCTCGAGATACTCGAGTGGGTGCCAGCCTCCACTGCCATGGCGCGCATTGATCTCGGAGACCGTCTGCCTGATCACTTCTCGATAGCGACGGTAGGCCTCCACCTCGCTCCTGGTCGGCACCGCGACCTGGACGAACGTGAACTTGCCGCGATACTGCGGGTACCGCGTGAAGAATGTGTCTAGTGCCCAGAGGCGTTTGAGCAGGCCCTTGGTGTAATCCAATCGGTCCACGCCGAGTCCCATGCGGATGCCCTGACGAAGGCCGAGCCCCCGGCGCGCAACGGCCATGTACGTTTCCACCTGGGCCGTCTTGGCTAGGTCAGCGATGGAACGAACGTCCACGCTGATGGCCTGTGCCGTGAGCCTGGTCTTGTGGCCACGGTGCTGAATCATGTCATGGGACCTGTCCACCTCGGCCCCCAGGAACTGATGGGCGCACTCTGCAAACTCATGGACATACCCGGCGGTCTGAAAGGTCAGGCAGTCGGCCGCCAACAGCCCCTCGAGCAGATCACGGCGTTCCGGCAGGATGCGGAACACATCCGGCCCAGGCCAGGGGATGTGCCAGAACAGCGCCACTCTCCTTTCCGGGACCGCTTGCTTGAGCAAGCCAGGGAGCAACGCGAGATGAAAGTCGTGGATCCAGATAGGCCCAGGTCGCTCGCGGGACTCCTCGAGGACCGCATCGGCGAACCGACGGTTCAGGGCGCGATAGCCGTTCCAGAACCCCTTGTGATAGGCCACTCGGTCCAGTGTCACGTGACAAAGCGGCCAGAGCACCTCGCTGGCATAGCCGAGATAGCCACCCTTCGCTTCATCTCGGGTCAGCCAGACCCGTCGGAGTCTGTACGTGTAAGAATGAGACTCCGAGGGAACCTCAACGACGTCTCCAGGCCCGACCGCATCTCGATCCGCCTCGCCGCTTCCCCACGCCACCCAGGTTCCTCCGAGACGGCGCAGCACCGGATCCAACGCTGAGGTGAGCCCCCCATCAGTCTGCCGGCAGACCGGACGGCCTTTGAGCCATCGGTGCTCATACGGTTCCCGGTTTGACACAACAGTCAGATCAGATCGCGACAGCATAATCACCTCATTATCCTGAATGGACTTGGCATTGTGCAACTAGCCGATCTGCCCCTCGTGCCTCAATCACTTCGCACCCTGACCGGGATAGCGGAGCGGGGAGCTTGGGTGGTCTCGGCAGACTCGATCCTGGTCCGCGGGCTGGCGAACACAGTCACGGACCTTTCCCCGGATCGGAGGAGTTCGCCTGCACGTGCACGGCACGGATCTTCCGAGCACGGTCCTCCAGCTTTTGCGCTTCCACGTCTCGCCACGTCGCTCGTAGGAGGTCAGCGAGACTCTCCAGGCTCGCCGCTACCTCCGGGTGGTCCGGTCCGAGGACTTTTTCATTGATTCCAAGGGAGAGCTTGAAGAGCCGCTCCGCCTCCAGATAGTTACCTCGCAAGACGTGGAACTTCGCTAAGACCGTCAAGTTGGCGGCTACTTCGGGGTGCTCCGGCCCCCAGACCTTGGTGGTGATGAACAGGGAGCGGCCCAAGAGACGTTCCGCTTCAGCAGACTTCCCCTGCGTGGCATACAAGATCGCCAGGTTTTTGAGGGTGATCGCCACTGCCGGGTGCACTGGCCCGAGAACGTTCTCATTGATCTCAAGCGCGCGCCGAAAGATCGGCTCTGCCTCAACCTGCTTCCCTTGTGTAGCGTATAGCACCGCCACGCTATTGAGGCTTTCGGCCAGACGGGGGTCTTCTTTGCCCAACTTTTCGGCCTGCTCAATGGCAGCGAGGAACAATCGCTCCGCCTCGGCGTAGCGGGCCTGGTGAAGCGCTTTGCTGCCAGCAGCTTCGTAGGTTTTCCACAGGGTTTCCTGCCCTGTAGCTTCTGTGGACGCCAGAATGAGGCACAAAATCCCCAAGGACCGCCATGGTGCATGGGTGTTCATCCAGGCATCCTCCTAGCTGCCGCCCTCTATCATGCAAGACATTCGCTGTTGCATTGGCCAAAGAACAGGCTTCGCATTGCGCAGGATGACAGGATCCACGTGAGCCCCACAATTTGCACAACGCCACACGTCGCAGTAGAGCTGCCCCGTATCGTCCTCGAGATCCATGAAGTAATCCTGCACCATCCATCCGCCACACCGCGGGCATCGCATACGGTCCTCCCACGTCTCTTTGCAGGTCCTCTTAGCTGACCTGCCGTTTCCCCTGTTCGATTACCTCGGTGACCGCGTCCGTCGCTTCCTCAGCAATCCGGCTCGCACGGTTGCCGATGCCCCCGGCGAGCACGCGAAGTCGTCGACGAGTGTGGTCTTCAGAGTGCCGAGCCAACAACAGGCCTGCTCCAGCACCCACGATCATGCCCATCATCAGTCCCGGCGGGAACAACTCAAAGACCGATAACAGTGTCAGTCCGCCGAACACCATAGAGCGCATGCCGTTGTTCATCCCGCCGTCCTCCCTTCTGTTATTGCTGCCCTTCCAAGGACTGACATCCGCAGAACCCTATGGCGCTGGCGACGCGGCCTGGGCCACATGGAGGACCACACAGCGGCGGCTGAACAGGGCTGCGACCGTCGCAGTTCCAAGCAGGATCATGCCGATGCCGATAAGGCTGGCAGCAGGCCCGATCGTGTCGGCCGCCCAACCGAAGCCAGCCATGCCGGCCATGGCGGAAGACATACTTCCCGTGCTGAACGTCGTGAACACGCGACCCAGCAGATGCGCTGGGGTCATTTCCTGGAGCAAGGCCCACACGATCGGTGTGAACAGCGCCGTGCTGCCTCCGATCACGACCACCAGGACGCACGCGAGTAACGCCGTGTCCAGCTGACTGAACCAACAGACTGCGAGCCCTCCAACGGCCGTAGAGCCGGAGATGATGCGCAGCCGGTTGTGTAGATCGCCCTGCTTCATCCTCACGAGCCAGGCAGAGGTCACCAGCATGCCGATACCGAGGGCTGACCAGAGCCAACCCAGCTCGACGGGCCCGACGCGCAGCGACTGCTTGGCGTACAAGGGAAGGAGGAAGACGAAGGCGCTGGCCCCCAGACTGTACAGGGTAGTGATCATCATCAGGATGAAGATCGTCCTGTGTTGGAGAAACACGAACCGAAGTCCGGCGAGCAACTCGTGCACGAATGTCTCCGAGACCACTGGCTGACCGGTCATGGCGCCGGAGTCCCGGACCCGGATCGGCATCAGACAGAGCGCCGAGATAAGGAAGGTGGCGGAGTCTACATACAGCACATTCTGGGCCCCGATGATCGCGATCCCAAACCCGCTCACTACCGGACCCACCAGGATGCCGATGTGACCGGTGCTCTGGATCAGGGCATTGGCCGAGGTGAGCTGTGACCGGTTGACGATGTGCGGGACTGCCGAGGCCAGGGCAGGCCCGAAGATCGTCGAGACGATCGCAGTCAGGAACACCAACAAGTACAGCCGCTCCAACGTGAGCGCGTTCATCGCGTAGAGTGCGGGAATGAGCAGAATCATCAGGGTCCGGACGAGGTCGACCCAGATCATGACCGCCTTCTTGGGCAGGCGATCGAGGTACACGCCGATCGCGGGTCCGAACACGAGGGGTGGGATCGTCTGCAGCAGTCCGATCACCGTCATCTTGAGCGCCGAGCCGGTCAGCTCGTAGACGAACCAGAGCAGTGCGACCTTGTTCAGGCTGTCCCCGATCTGGGAGACGACCTGGCCACAGAAGAGCAGACCAAAATCCCGCGTGTTGAGCAGTCGCCATCCTACGCACCTGCGCCCAGCGAGGTCCGCTGGGGGCGCGCCCGGGACAGCCTGATGATCGATTTCCTGTGCGTGAGTCGGGGTCACAACAGGCCATGAGCTGGTACTGGTGAAAGGCGAACCGGTCGCCTTCTCTGCGGCACTGCAAAGGCTCGAGCTTCGCCAATCAGGTGCTCATACACATCCAGGTAGTCCTGTACCATCCGCTCCACGGTGAATCGTTCCTCGAAGGCTTGCCGGCATCGGCGCCGATCGAGGAGGGCTATCCGCTCGACGGCAGCAGCCATCGTGCTTGGACCTTCACAGACGAAGCCGGTGATGCCGTCGTCGATGAGTTCCGGGATCGAACCCCGGCGATAGGCCAGGACCGGCGTCCCACAGGCTAGCGATTCGATGAACGCGAGCCCGAACGGCTCCGGCCAGTCAAAGGGCGCGATGAGCGCGTAAGCCTCCCCCAGGAAATCGTCTTTCTCGGAGTCGGTCAGCTCGCCGACATACTCCACCAGGGGGTGGTCGAGCAGCGGCTCGATTTCAGTGTGAAAATAGTCGCGGTCGGCCGGATCCACCTTGGCCGCAATGCGCAACGGCATCCCCACGCGTTTCGCGATCCCGATTGCGTGGTCCGGCCGCTTCTCAGGTGCGATGCGCCCGAGGAACGCCAGATACTTGCCAGGCTCTGGATGGTACGCGTACAAGTCTCGCGGTAGCCCGTGATGCACCGTGGCGAGCCAATTCGCCCACGGGAGCGGGCGGCGTTGCGCGGCTGAAATTGACACGAGCGGCATCTCAGCAAACTCCCGGAAGACAGGCACCAGCTCAGGCAGGTCGAGCCGCCCATGCAGCGTGGTGATGGTCGGGACGTTGGATTGACGGGCACGCGGGAACCCGAGGAAGTCCAGGTGCGAATGAATAAGGTCGAAGTCGCTGGAAGAGCCGAAGCCTCGTTCCAACAACATGAGCAGTGGTGCGTCGCGGTTGAAGATTCCTGTATTCAGACGGAGCGCCTGAGAACAGATCGGTTCGAGCCGAGCGGCTGTCCTGGAGTCACCACTGGCAAACAGTGTGACGTCGTGGCCCAGTCGAACCAATTCTTCGGTCAAATAGGACACCACCCGCTCGGTCCCACCGTACCGTGTTGGCGGCACGCTTTCCCAGAGCGGTGAAACCTGTGCAATTTTCATTTTCTCTCTCCTTTCGCCGTGCGATGGGCGGGACCCCGTTCCATCGATGGTTTGGGCCTGAGTCTATTGACCGGGCAGCCAACGTGTCCTCTCACATTCCGGGCAGCCACAGTTCCGTGAGGGCAATCGGCGTGCCCAACTCCACTCACAGCGCGCGGGCGAAAAATCATTCGATTTGTCAGCGTCTTTTTTCAAATGAGGCCGGTGGAACCTTTCCCCTGCGTCGCCGCCCCACCGATGAGCCTGTAAAATTTACACTTGTAAGGATAGAAAATTTACCACCCACGGATGCCACGAGTCGGCTCGTCGGTCACCCGGTTTTGAGGGGTTCTCCCATCCCCCCCTCGGGCATCACCACTTGGGAAGGTTCCGCTGTTCTTCGGGACCGGAGTGGATGAAACCGATGGAGAAGGCTTCGAGTCTAATAATGAGGTGGGGAATAAAGCGATCGGTGGGGCTCCCGGCTGCTGACTGCCTGTGTCACCATGAAGAGCAGGTCGTCGCAGTCATAGGGTTTTGACAAGATCGAATAGACTCCTGCTTTCATAGCCCTCGTCCGGTCCTGCTTGCTCACGTCGCCGCTGAGCAGGATCACCGCTGGGACTTTCCCTTTGGGCACCTCCGTGAGCCATTCGCTCAGTTCAACTCCGCTCATCACCGGCATCAGATTGTCGGTGATCACCAGCTCGAAGCAGCCGCTTCCTAGCTGCGCCAGAGCAGCAACCCCGTTCTCAGCCTCCTCGCACTCATACCCTCGCGACTCAAGCAGACTACGAACTGTGCACCTGATGTCAGGATCGTCATCTAC
>JAHRHE010000229.1 GCA_020027965.1 Nitrospirota bacterium
GAGAGGACAGCCAGGAAGAGGAGACCGGTGAGGAAGAGAGAACCGAACAGACTCACGGACCACTCAGCTTAAGCCCTTGCCGGTCGTCGTCCCCGTGAGTTTGCCGTGCTTGACGCCTTTGGTCCCGATCAGCATGTCCGAGACCTTCTTGATCTCAGTGCCCTTCCCTTTGACGACCAGCACTTCCAAGCAATGATCATGATCGAGATGCACATGCATGCCGGAGAGAATCAACCGTTGATAGCCGTGCTGGATGTCGGTGAGCGTTTTCGTCAGGTCACGGACATGATGGTCATACACGAAGGTGATCGTCCCGACCGTCTCCTTGTTCTCGTCCCATTCCTGGCCGACCAGATTGCCCCGAATCAGGTCGCGCAACGCCTCCGACCGATTCGTGTAGTTCTTCCTCGAAATCAGCCGGTCGAAATCATCCAGCAGATGATGGTCCAACGACACTCCAAACCGCACGAGCTTCTTCATGGCATGGCCTTTCGTTAGTGCTACAAAATATAAAAACGTGGCACGAACTCTAGCACCAACTCGGTGGGCCCGTCAACCCGCCGGACCCGGATAACCATCAATCCTTACCCTCCCTCTGCCAATGTCCCATTCATGACCTGCCTGTGCTACACTCCGTCACCGCAACTCATCACCTACTCTGATTCAGGGGGCCCAACAGGAGGTGTTCACATGCGCTATCGGGGTGTCTTGCTCTTCGCGACCGCGGTGTTGGTGATCGCCCTCATCGCAGGGCTGTCAGGTGCCGCCGGGCCGAAGCAGTATCAGTTCACCGGAGTCGTGACTTCCCTGGACGACAAGGCCAACACCATCAGCGTGGACAAGGGCGGCGAGGTATGGGAGTTCTCGACCCAGGGCCTCAAGGGCGTCAAGGCCAAGGCGGGCGACAAGGTCACCGTGTACTATCAGATGGTGGCCAAAAAAATCGAGAAGTGATCAGGATGGAGGGGCTGAGTAGAGAGACAGGCGCCTCTGCGAGGTATGAACCATTGTGTAGCAAAGAGGCTGTCGCAGCACCGTAGGGTGTCAGGAACCGTTTTCGTCGATAAGTTTCCTCTTGGAAATGGTTCCTGACAACGTTTTCTCCTCCCGAGCAACTTCGACCACCTCGAACTCGTCGGGCTCATCTTCTTTCTCCGCCCACGGTTGGGCCCGATACCACTCACGAAACAGCAAAGCGGATTCAAGATTGGGAAAAAGCACGTTGTCATTCAGATGGACTAGATGGAGTCTTAGATCTTCCAGCGCCTGGAGGCTCGGGGGGTGCCACAGAGGCCACACGGCAGTGTCGCAGATCAGCGAGAAGTTGCCCGATGCCCAGTAGCCCACGTCAAATCCGAGCGAGGCAGCATCCGTTCGCGACGGGTAGCATGCAACCTCGATGACCTCATAGGCGTCACGATTCCCGAGGAGATCCATTAACTCTTTGGCACGATCCGGATCTGGCACAAGCCAGGGTCCGTCGATCAGCCAGTCCTCTTCCCGAACATTGGTTCCTTCGATGTCCAGGATTTGGGCTAAGCGTCGGCGGGCCTGCTCTTCTCCAATAGGCCGGACGCGATTCGCCCATTGCCAGCCTGGGTCTACGTAGTCGTAGTCCGCGTTCAGCGGGTATCGACCGATCCCGCGGTATAGTTCAGGCCTCACGTGTGGAAGCAGCGCAAGGAGTTGGTTGACGAAAGGGCGGTTCGCAAGTCCCACCGGGCTCGAATCGTAGGCCTTCGCCAAAGCCATAGGCCTTCTCATCACGGCGAATCCGCGGTTCGGTGCGCTCATGACGCGATCTTCTCAGCCAATGCCTGTATAACGAACCGCGTCAGCGGCGCCCGGGGGCCAAGCTAGCAAAGCGCGCCGCTGCTGTTCCACCAGACCGCTGCACGTAAGATCATACGTGTCTCCATCTACGAGAAGCCGAACATGAATAACTGGCAATCTCGATCCCTCTTGTCAGGGGTCACGTACTCGCGCTGGTTGGCGCCCGTTAACCAGGATCCTTTGACTTCAAGTTGATCCGGGATCGGTGCGCGAACTCCATTGATCGCCGCAGAGTACAACTGGTAATCCTCAGTCCCGTACACGCCATTCTGAACTTCTCTGGCTAGGTCTAGCCAATCATTCTGGATCGACTGTTCATCAAGCTTTAGGTCGGAAGCCCGGATGATTTTGTTTCCACAGACGTCTTTCTCAGAGATCCATACTTTTGCGGATGGCCGAACCAAAGATAGATGGAGTAAGTCTTTCTTGGCACGCGGTTCTATGGAGGAGGCGAGTCGAATCAGGTGATCGGCAAGTTTTGAAATTAGTAGCGCATTCTTACGACGCCCGTGGTACGGGCTCACATAATACTGCGCTCGTATGCCCATCCGTCCATTGAAAAACCTGTCAAGCAGTGGTCTCTCGAGTTGTATCCACCAAGCCGGGCGCCTGCATTCAAGTTTCTTCAAGAGGGGATCATCCTGAGCGTACTTTCCCCCATTCGGCTCCACAATGAATCTGGTCTGGGAGCTTCCGACCGCGCACACAGCGGCGCATAACTCTTCGACCAGTTCATCGAAGAACTCATCACGCTTCAGGTACTTGCGTTTCCTGATGTTACTACCGTACGCCCAGTCCTTCCTTTGGAACATTAGCGCCTACTGACAAGCGAATGACTATTGAGTCTCCTGCTCAAGTCCACGCAGTCTTTCTTCTTCTCTAAGCGGGTGGCCAGGCTGCCTCAGACTGCGCGCGTCCACCGAGCACATTCCGATCGTGCGCGGTGCGCGAGCACGTGAGGCAGCCTGGCCGCCCGCGTCAATCACTCTCCTTCGATGGGCACATACAGCAGCGTCCCCTGGCGGTTGATCATCAGCAGGGTGAGATCCTTGGGTTTGATCGGGTCCACGAGCCGTTGGTAGGTCGCCAGATTCGGCACCGGCTGGTGATTCAGTTCGAGCACGAGGTCGCCCGGCAGCAGCCCGGCCGCCTCCGCCAGACTTCCTTCCTCCACATTGTCCACGACCACGCCGCTCGTGGCCCTGAGTCCGAGTTGGCGGGCCACGGCGGGAGTGATCTCGTCAACCAGCAATCCGCTAAAGGGGTGCCCGGCAGGTTCCAGACGGTTCTCCGAAGGGGCACGGCGGGGCCGCTCCCGTGGCGCCTCCTGCACGACAAGCTCCACCAGAACCGGCTTGCCATCACGGATTAGGTCCACCCGATGTTTGCTGCCGATCGCCGACCCGGCCACCAGATTCCTGAGGCGGCCGCCA
>JAHRHE010000025.1 GCA_020027965.1 Nitrospirota bacterium
CGGATTGATTGTCGGGTACTTGGGGCGATAGTCCGGCATGGGGATGATCAGCACATCGGGAATCTGGGCGGCGATCTCCAGCACCGCCTTGGCCTTCTCCACCGCGTGCTCGTTCCATGCCCAGAGCACCATCGGCCCCGGGAAGAGCGTCGCGTTGGGGCTGGTCAGCATCTTACTGGCCATCTCCTCGATGACCTTTTCTTCATTGGGCTCCAGGATTCCATACTTGAGCCCCTGACCGGGGTCCGGGAGCATCACCCCCAACTGTGCAGCCGAAGGGGGTAGGAACCCGGCCGGCCCAGGAACGATAATGCGCTCATCCTTTTTCTGCGGTGTCGCCTCCGCCTTCGCCATCTCTCCGTTACCCCACCATCTGACTGACCAGGAGCGCGGTCGTGTCTTTCTCACCGTAGGTCACGTTGTCCGTGATGGCCGCCTGCGGAAGCTGGTCAATCATCACCATTTTGATGGCGTGGTGCTTGGCCATGTTGTCGCAGACCCAGACGCACTGGGCGCACCCCTTGCACCGGTCCACCGCGACATAGGCAGACCCGTACTTGAGGCCTTTCTCTTTTCCCGCGTCGTTGTTGTACAGGATCGTGTTTGCTTCGGGGCAGAACTGAGTGCAGAGCTTGCAGCTCGTCGCGGCGCAGATTTCAACGTTGATATCGGCTACCAGGTACATGGATGCCTCTCTCGATCGTTCAGCGGCCTCTAGGCTTTCGCGACAGCGGCTTCCGTCTTCTTGGCGGCCTTGCTCACTTCATCCCAGCCGTGCTTCTCCGCGAATTCCCACCCGGCCTTAACCACCGCCACGTTCTTATCGATCAATTCCTGCTTCTTCTTGAATTTCCGTTCCACCACGCTGTCCAGTGCCGCCGTGCCGCCAGACACCACGAATCCTTTGCCGAGGAAGCGGTCTTTCACGGCCTGGGCCAGCGCATCAATAGTGGTGAGGCCCGTGATGCACCCGATCGCGCCCATCAGGGCCATGTTGGTGGACAGGTCCATCCCCGCGACCTCCAGCGACAGCTTGGTCGCCGGCAAGTAGAACATCCTCGCCCGGCGCTCCTCGAGTTCACGCGCCTGATCCTTATGCAACTTCATGGGGCCGTCATTATTGATCAGGCACACTCCGTCCTCCTTCAACCCGAAGTAGAACGGCATCGTGTAGGACTTGCCGTGCGTGATGACCTGCGGGTGAAAGATGATGATGATGTGGGGGAAGGTAATTTCCCCGATCTCGTAGATCGGCTCGTCCGACACCCGCACGTAGCTCTCGACCGGCGCCATCCGTTTCTCGGATCCGTAGAACGGGACGATCGTGCTCTCCCCGCCCGCAATGATCACGGCCGTGCTGAGGATGTGCGAGCCGGTGACGACTCCCTGCCCGCCGACGCCGGCCATCCGGATGTTAAAGCGCTTTGCCATCGTCCCCTCCTTCGCCTCTGCCTACTGTGACGTTCCTGAATGCAGCGACCCTGACCGGCCCTCGCTTACGCCTTGGAAATCGCGGCGGCCGGCTTCGGGAGGAACTCCTTGTAGCCATAGCGCTCGGCCAGGTACTGTTTGGCGTCCTCGGTGACGTACTCAGAGAACTGGTAGCGATCGTTCTCGACGTTCTTTGCGTCCTCCATGACCTTGTCCGTGGGGATCGCGTATTCGATATTGCAGGAGGTGTAGGCTTGAATGTAGGTGGGACCGACTTCGCGGGCGATCAGGACCGCTTTCTTGATCACGCTTTCCACACGCCGCGGGTTATTCGGCACGACGGTGGCGACATAGGCGCAGCCCGCGATCTTGGCCATCCCGAGCATGTCCATCTTTTCGAACTTCTTCCCGAGCGGAGCCATCTTGAGCACGGCCCCCTGGTTCGTCATGCCGCTCTCCTGGCCACCGGTGTTCCCATACACTTCATTGTCGAGCATGATCGTGGTGAATTTTTCTTTCCGGAACCAGGAGTGGAGCGTGCCCGAGAATCCGATGTCGGCCATCCCGCCGTCGCCGACCATGACGACCACATCCTTGGGTTTATCGCCGAACCGGAGGCGCAAGCCTCTCGAGAGCCCGCTGGCCACGCCGTTCTGATCGCCGTAGTTCCCATACACGAACGGGATCGCGGCCTGAGAGATGGCCAACCGTCCGCAGCCGGCCGTTCCCACCGTGATCGTATCCTCCGGGTTCGGAAAGGAGATGATCGCCAGCCTGATGAACAGCGTCATCGCGCAGCCGGCGCACATCGGGTGCTCCTCGAGAATTTCCTTGAAGCTCCCCATCTGGGAAACCGTGACTTTCTTGCCGAAGGGACCGTGCTCGACCATGTCCCGATATTCCTTCGGCATGAACTTTTCGAAGCCCGGAGAAAACTTGACGTAATCGAGACTCATCGGCGTGCCTCCCTATAGCTGCTGGCCTACAGCCAGTCCATTGTCGAAATCCGATTCGTGATCGCCTGATGACACAAGAAAGAGCCTAACGGCGTCGACACGACGCCTTAACGGAGGTCAAAATCCTTAGTAATCCAGACCTGTTGTGGAGATGTTGAGTCTAGCAAATGGCCTGAAACAAAGTCAATCCGAAACTTTCAGGAGTTCGAGCCATGAGAATGTTCTCGAATCCTATAACGTGTCGGATATTAATGCAACTTGGCAGAAGGCCCACCCCACCCGAAAGATGGCCTACCTGGAGCGCTGGAGGGTAGGCCATTGGGCCCAACCCGGGCGAGGGGACCCCTGTGGCTCTGCGAGTTTTTGGGCATCAGAACGCATCTACGGCTTGACGGTGGAGCAGTAGTTTCCTATAATCGCGGGAATTTACGTGGCCTTGGCACCACGCAACCGGCTGACGGTCCGGGTGGCATAGGATTGGGCCATTCTTCTGGCCGTTCTCGGCGTGGGCGTGCCAGGATGCAAATTGACCAGGTAGCCGGCACGGAGTGCCGCAGAGCGGAGGTGAGCGCGCTCTCGAGATGGCCGCGTGGTTCCTGTCCGTTGAACGCCGTGGATCGTCATTGAAATTCTTCTGAGCAGATCGGGCAGGCTTCGGGTGGCCAAAGCGGGACGAGTGGGAAAGGGCGGGCGGCATGGCTCGTACACTGGGCGTCAAGGTTCTGACTGTCGAAAGCCTCGACCGGGTCAAGCGCATCGCGTCGGACCTGGTTCGGCAGGCCCGCGCGAAACTGCGGGGCTGCCGGTACGCGGATCTTCGGATTGACGTCACCGAGGTCAAGTCTGCCCGCGCCGAGAACGGGGTCGGAAAGTCGTCTGTGGACGACTACATCTTCGGGTTTGGTGTTCGCGTGTTGGCGGGAGACCCGTTCCCCTCCCCCGGCTATTTTGGCTACCGACTCGGGAGCGCCGACGTGCGGCGCTTGCCCGTCCTGCTGCGTGAGGGCCTCCGCCACGCCTACGATCGCGCCATGGCGAATGCGCGGTACAAGCACGAGACCCGCGCACGGTTTAAGGGATTGGGTGACAGCCTGGCCGGACTCACCCTGGCCCCGATCGAGATCCACCAGGACACCATCAAGGCTGAATATGTGGTGGATCTCCGTTCGATCCCCCTCGCCGAGGTGGGCCGGCAGACCACCGATGTCTCCCGGGCCGTGAAAGGGTTAAGCCCGCACATCCGCTTCAATGCCATCTCGACCTCGACCAGTCTGACCCGCGAGCTGTTCGCCAGCTCGGAAGGGGCGTTGATCGACCAGTCTTTTGCCACGACGCTGGGCTACTGCACGGTCGTCGCGGAAAGCGAGACGGCTGAGCAGTCCCTATTCGACTATATCGGCCATCAGCGCGGCTGGGAGGTGATCACGGAGGGCTCGCGCAGCGAGCTCGTCCGCCATCTCGACCTCCTGACCTTCGCCACCAGCCTGGGTCGCGACTGTCTGAAGCTCGTCGACGCCCCTCCCCTGCGCGCCACGGACAAGGAAGTGGTCGTCGTGACCGATCCGCATTACAACACGCTCAAGGCGCATGAGATCATCGGGCACCCGACGGAGCTGGACCGGGCGCTGAAGATGGAGACCGGGTATGCGGGCCGGAGTTGGTTGCTTCGGAACCTCAAACAGAGCCAGATCGGCCGGCAGATTGCCTCGCCGCTCGTCACCGCGTACTCCGATCCGAGCCTGCCCGGCCTCGGGCATTACCTCTACGACCACGAGGGCACGCGGGGACGCAAGGTGGTGCACATTGACAGGGGGATCTTCACCGGGTTCATGAACAGTCGGCAGACGGCGGCGCTGCTCGGGGTCGAGCCCAACGGTTCGTACAAGGCCATCGAGGCCTCGATGGTCCCGCTCATCCGGATGTCCAACACGGTGTTCGCGGCCGGCGCCAGCGATCCCGAAAAGATCATCGGCGAGGTGGATCACGGGTACTACCTCGTCGGACATCGCACGCCTTCGATCGCCGAGTCCCGCGAGAATTTCAGCATTTCGGCCCAGAAGGTCTACGAGATTCGGAAGGGCCAGATCGGCCAGCTCTATCGGGGCGGCGGCATGACCGCCGACACCAAGGATTACCTCATGAAGGTCGACGCGGTGGGACGTGACTTCCGGCTCTCCCCGATTCCCAACTGCGGCAAAGGTCAGCCGATGCAGACCAAGCGGCTAGGCAACGGCGCGCCCACCATGCGCAGTCGTGCTCGGCTCACGGGCCTATGATCCAGCTCACCAACCTGAAAGCCGCTGTCCAGCGGGCCCTCCGGCTCGTCACCGCCATGAAGGATGTCCGGGAGGCAGAGGTGTTCGCCTCCACGACCGGCCACCATGCCTGCCGGTTGAACTACACCTCCGAGATCCCCTGTCATGGCGTCGAAGAACCGAAGTCGTCGGAGTCGTCCGGGATCGCCATCCGCGCCGTGTTTGCCGGTCCCGATGGTCCCCGCATCGGTTTGGGGAGCGAGGCCAGGGACTTTTCGCTGAACGGGATCCGGCACGCCATCGAAAAAGCACGGCACGCCGCCGTAGCGGATCCCGACTTCGTGTCCCTCCCCGCGCCTGCCGCCCAGCCTTCGCCCTCGGAGCGCAAGGGGCGGCCACTCACCAAGTACCACGATCGGGCCATCATGGACCTGCAGGACGGGGCGCTCGTCGAGGCTGGGTGGCGCGTGATCCAGGACGCCCTCAAAGCATTCTCGGGGTCTGAGCCGCTCGCCAAGCAGGCCGGGTCGAAGGACAAGCTGGCCTCGATGGGGCTGATCCTGAGCGGAGATGTCAGCCTCATCCAGCAGCGCATCGCGCTCGCCTCAACGCGCATGCCGAAGGTCCAGACGGACGAGTCGACCTGCGTCACCTCATTCGTGACCGCGATGGTGGAGCGATACCAGGCCAAAGGTAGCGGGTATGCGGCTGCGACTCACCTGGCCAAGTTCAAAGGAGACGCCGGGGGCGAGGCGGCGCGGAACGCGATGAAAGCCGTCGGCGGCCAGCGGCTCCCGACCGGTACGTATAACGTCATCCTGGGGCCCCAGCCGGTCAGCGACTTGATGACCAACTTGATCCTGCCGAGTCTGAGTGCCGAGGCCTTCTATAGCTGCCAGTCGTCCTTTCTGGGGGAGATGGGCCGCCCAGTGGCCTCTGACCTCACCCTGTACGACCATGGCGCGCTTCGCGGGTTTGTGGGGAGCAGGGGCATCACGTGTGAAGGCCTCCCGACGGGCCGAACTGACCTCATCCGCCGGGGTGTCCTCCAGGGACTGCTCTCCAACCACTACCAGACGCAACTGCTCCATCGTGACCCGGACGCGCGCGACAAGCTTGGCCTGAACCCGAAAGACCACCCGGAGGTGCTCACGCCGCGAAACGGTTTCCGCCTGTCGAATCGGGGAGGCCGCCAATACGATGCGCTCCCGTCGGTCGCTGCCACCAACGTGTTCATCGAGGGGTCCGTGCCACACACCACGGCCACCTTGCTGAGTCTGGTGAACCACGGTGTCTACGTCGGCCGGATCTGGTACACGTATCCCATGAATGGGTTGCGCGCAGGGGACTTTACCTGCACCGTGGTCGGGGACTCCTACCTCATCCGGGACGGGCGGCTCGCGGCCCCGCTCCAGAGCAACACGATCCGCATCACCGGCAACATCCGGCAGGTACTCCAGAACATCCTGGGGATGACCAAGCAGACCAGGCCGATCATCGGGTGGGGTGCCGATGAAGTGGTCTATGCGCCCGAGATCGCTGTTCGGGGTCTTCACCTCACGGAAATTGCCCAATTCATGGATTCGGTGTAGACTTTCAGCCATGCCACTGCGCGTGATCATCCCGGGCGAGGAGGAAGGCCAGAACCATACGGGTGGCGTGCACAACCGTCCTCCGATCCCCGACGGCTCCGCGAAAGCGGAGTGCCCCAAGTTCATGAGCCATGGCCCCTGCGGAGGCGTGCGCAAGGGGGGCTATTGCGAAGTGTATCCTGAGATGATGTGTCCCTGGGTCACGCTCTACTTCGAGCTGGAAAAGATCGGCCAGGTGGACTGGATGAAACAAGTGTAAGTACGGGCCTGGTGGGGCGCGGGGTACCCGTTGCTCTGGGAATGCAACGGGTCTAAGCTCGCGCGTCGCGCACACAAGAACGGGGGGAGCTGGGTGGCCTGGCTGACCCGCGTGCTCGCGGAGCGCGCACTCAAGAACGTGGGAGAGCGGGCGAGGTGGCAGGTGGCCTCCCGTGCTCGCGCACCGCGCACACGGGATCTATCGGTTCGGAGAGTGATGGATGTGTGCTCGGTGGACGCGCGCAGTCTCAGTCCACCCTGCCACCTGCCCACTTGGGAATGGAGACGCTAGTGATCTGGGGAGGGACCGACGCGCGCAATTGGGGTCAGCCAAGCCACCGGGTCTTGTGGGAAGGTGGATGATGTGCCGGGTACCCGTTGCTCTCCTTCAATGCAACGGGTGATGACGCGCGCAGTCTGAGGCATCGCCACCAGCCCCTATGGTGGAGAGGGAAGTGAGGCGTGAAGCGTAAAGGGCCAGGGACCAGGCCAAAGGCACAAACCTCCGCACCACGGGGATATACGGAGGCGCATGCCAAGAGCGGCATCAGCACCGGGCTGCCCGAGATCGAGACCTGGCCCAACCAGTACAAGCGCTACGAGATCGCGATCGAGATCCCCGAATACACTGCCATCTGCCCCAAGACCGGGCTTCCGGACTTCGGGACGATCCGGCTGCGCTACATGCCGGACAAGGCCTGCCTCGAACTGAAGTCGCTCAAGCTGTACATCCACGCCTACCGGAACCTGGGCATCTTTTACGAGAATGCGGTCAACCGCATCCTGCAGGATGCGGTGAAAGCCTGCCGCCCGATCTGGGCCATCGTCACTGGCGAGTTTACCGCCCGTGGGGGGCTCCGCAGCACGATCGAAGCCAAATACCCCTAACAGCGCCACAGTTTTCTTCTCGTCTTTTCTTGTCTCATCATCTACGCTGTACCTTTAGGTTCAGCATGTGAAATCATCACCTGCCCTCTTTGGACTATGGCAACTTATGCAATTGGCGATATTCAAGGCTGCTTTCAGGCCCTGCAAAAACTGCTGGACCAGACCACATTTGACCCGGCTCAAGACCGGCTGTGGTTCGTCGGGGATCTGGTCAATCGCGGGCCTGATTCACTCTCGGTGCTGCGGTATGTGAAGGGGCTTGGTCCCTCGGCGGTCGTCGTGCTGGGCAACCATGATCTCCACTTGCTGGCCGTTGCCGGTGGGTGTGCCAGCCCGCGCCGTACGGACACGTTCCAGGACGTCCTGAGCGCTCCGGATCGTGAGGAGTTGCTGTTCTGGCTTCGACACCAGCGCTTGCTGCATCGTGAAGACCGGTTCGTGCTCGTCCACGCCGGGCTGTTGCCCCAGTGGACCGCCGAGCAGGCGGTGGATCTGGCTCAACAAGTGGAGCGGGTCTTACGTGCTGACGATTATCGGATCTTTCTTCGCGTGCTCTTCGGCAGCCCCCGCGCCCAATGGTCCGATGACCTGACGGGGCTGGCCCGGCTTGCCGCCATCACCCATGCGATGACACGGCTGCGAGTTTGTTCAGCAGAAGGAACGATCGACTTCTCCTACAAGGGGTCTCCGGAGACCGCTCCCGGCGGCTTTCTGCCTTGGTTTGAAATCCCCACCAGGAAGAGTGCCGACGCCACCATCATCTGCGGCCACTGGGCGGCCATGGGATTGCGGATCCAAGACAATCTGCTCGCCTTGGACGGCGGGTGTGTGGGGGGGCGGGAGCTGGTTGCGGTGCGACTGGAGGATCGACGGCTCTATCGGGTCGCCTGTGCAGGGCCGGCAGAGTCAACCGGACCTGAGTAGATCGTCGTAAACCAGGGAGGAGCGGATCGGCCGGACGGCGTCAAGCCAGCGCTGCAATCAGCACGGCGAGCCAGGCGATGCCGAACAGGAGGGGCGAGAAAAGCAGGTACCATCGAGAGGACACAGCCCCAAAGACCCGCATGATCGGCCGGGCGCGCTGCTGGTACTCACCCGTATCGAGAATGGAAAAGCGCGGGTCGTCTGGATATCGGGCTCGAAGCTCCTGGAGTTTCAGTTGCCAGACGTCCTGAAACAGCGCGGTTCGCCCGATCGAAAACATCCAGATGAAGCAGAACACGGCTCCCGCAAGGTAGACATACCACCGCTCCCTGGTTATCCCGCCGGACAGATTGACCGCTGAGACCAATAAGGCATTGACCGCCAGCAGCACCTGGAGCTTGGCCGTCTTGATCGGATTCTCCTTCGCCCACAAGTCGAGGAGGATCTTATAGGTCTGGTAGTCGCGTTCAGCCTGTTCATTCCGACCGGGCATCGCAGGACTCCGCAGGTTGGCTCTGGGCGCACTCCGACTGGGCATCGCGAGACTCCGGAATCGGGCTCGGGTTGCCGAAGGATAGAGGAACCGCCCCCGGCCGTCAAGCGCTTCTGGATGCGGCGGTCACATTCCAGATTCGAGCGGTTGAGAACTGAGCGGGAAGGCCTTTCCTTCGACAGACTCAGGACAGGTTTCAGCGGCCTGCTAATGGTAGCTCTCGGAGTCGGTCGGGAACTTGCCAAGCTCGACTTCTTCCTTGTAGCGGCGGAGGGCCTGGAGGGCGTCGGCTTTGAGGTGGGCGTACGGCTTGACGAACTTCGGGACGAACTCATCGAAGAGACCCAGCAGGTCATAGAGCACCAACACCTGCCCATCGCAGTGCGGGCCGGCGCCGATGCCGATGGTGGGGATCGTCAGCGCCTGGGTGATCGCCTGGGCAAGATCCGAGGGAATCGCCTCCAGCACGACTGCGAACGCGCCGGCAGACTCCAGCGCCCTGGCGTCCGCCATCAGCGCCTCCGCCTGCTCGCGCTCCTTCCCCTGGACTTTGTACCCGCCATACCGATGGACGGACTGCGGCGTCATGCCGAGATGGCCCATCACCGGGATTCCGAATCGAGTCATGGCTTCCACACGGTCCACCACGGCCGCCCCACCTTCCAGCTTGACCGCCGCGGCCCCCACCTGGAGAAACCGTCCGGCATTCCGGACCGCCTCCTCCACGGTGACCTGATAGGACAGAAACGGCATATCGGCGATGACGAGCGCGCGCCGGGCGGTCTCGGTCACGAGCCGGGTATGGTAGAGCATGTCCTCCATCGTGACCGACAGCGTATCCTGGTTCCCCTGGACCACGACGCCGAGCGAGTCGCCGACCAGGATCACATCGATCCCCGCCTCTTCCACGATCCGTGCAAACAGCGCGTCATACGCGGTCACCACGATGAGCTTCTTGCCCTCGCGCTTGCGTTTCTGAAATTCCGGGACCGTCATCAGCTCAATTCCGCCTTGGTGAGAATTTCGGGGAGGCGATCGACAGCCTTGATCGCCATGATGTGCACCCCATCGCAGTGAGGCCGCACTGCCTTGATCGTGCGCACGGCAATCTCCACCCCCACGTCCAGGGCGTGCTTGTCTCCGGCTGAGCGCAGCTCGGCAATCATCGCGTCCGGCACCGAGACGCCCGGAATATTGGCGTTGAGAAACGCCGCCATCTTGCCGGAGCGCAACAAGAGAATGCCGGCCAGCACCTTCACCTTGAGCTTGCGCACCCGCTGCATGAACGTGCTGAATACGTCCGGATGATAGATGGCCTGCGTCTGAAAAAATTGAGCCCCTGCGTTCACCTTGGTTTCGAATTTCACCAGCATGGGGCCCATCGGGTCCGCCTCGGGCGTCACGGCCGCGGCGATCGTGAAGTCGGTGGCACCATCCAGCTTGTTGCCGGCCAGGTCCCTCCCGTTGTTCATCCCTTGCACCAGTTGCATGATCTGCACGGAATCCAAATCATACACCGGCTTGGCGTCCTTATGGTCGCCCACCGTTGGATAATCGCCGGTGAGACAGAGAATGTTACGAATGCCCAACAGGTGCGCGCCGAGCAGATCCGATTGAATCGCCAGGCGGTTCCGATCACGGCAGGTGATCTGCATGACCGGATCGTGGCCCATCTCATACAGCAACCGGCAGATCGAGAGCGAGCTCGCCCGCATCACGGCGGCCGTGTTATCCGTCACGTTGACGGCGTGGACGCGCCCCAACAGGCCCTTGGCGTTGTCGAGCAACGCCGAGACATTGGTGCCCTTCGGAGGGTTATACTCCACCGTGACGGCGAACTCGCCCCGGTCCAGGACTTCTTTTAAGCGCCTAGGCCCGTCGCCCATCACGTCTCCAAAACGTGGTCAGTGGTTAGGGGGATGTCGTCTTACGATTGGCCATTGACCGCTTTTCTACCCAACGCCGGCGAACCGCTTGGCCGAGTCGAGGGTGTTCTCCAACAGCATGGCAATCGTCATGGGGCCGACGCCGCCCGGAACCGGCGAGATCCAGCTTGCCTTCTCGCTCACCGGCCCGAAATCCACGTCCCCCACGAAGGCCCCGTTCTCCAGCCTGTTTACACCGACGTCCACCACCACCGCACCGTCCCGAACCATATTCGCTGTCACGAACTTGGCCTTGCCGATCGCGACCACCAGGATTTCCGCCTCGCGGCAGACTGCGGGCAAGTCACGGGTCTTGGAGTGGCAGACCGTGACCGTGGCATGCCGGTGCATCAGCAAGAGGGCCGCCGGCTTGCCTACAATATTGCTCCGGCCCACCACCACCGCCCGCTTCCCCTCGATCGCCACCCCCGTGGATTCGATCATCTTGATGACGCCCTTGGGCGTGCAGGGCGTGAACATGGGCACACCCTCCACGAGGCGTCCCATATTGTAGGGATGGAAGCCGTCCGCGTCCTTCAGCGGCGACACCGCATCCAGGATGACCTTGCTGTCGATCTGCTTGGGCAGCGGGAGCTGGACCAGGATCCCGTGGATCTTCGGATCGGCGTTGACCTTCTCGATCAACGCCAGCAGTTCGGCCTGGGTGGTGGAGGTCGGCAGTTTGTGCTCATCCACGTAGATGCCGGCCGCATCACAGGCCTTCTCTTTGTTCTTCACGTACAGTTTGGAGGCCGGGTCGTCCCCGACCAGGATCGCCGCCAGCCCTGGCCTGATTGCCGTTTGGGCGTGCAATTCCGCGACGTCTTTGGCGATGCGCTCCCTGATGCCCTGCGCCAGCGCCTTGCCATCAATCAATCGTGCCGCCACAAGACCCTCCGCATTCGAAGGTTCAGGTTAAGGCTGAGGTTGAGAATGAATATAGATCGTGCCCCGTTATTGCTTAACGGAACTTAAGGATTCCCTCAGCCTCGACCTTAACCTTATCCAAAGCGCTGCACAATACCAGGGCCTCTGAATCGAAGTCAACGTTTTGCGTTCCTCCAACCGCTTCCTTGACAGCTCATTTGAGCGTCCAGTACCATGCTGCTCTGAGCCAACGCCTCCCACGCTGGCCCTGCCTGCGCCCGGCGCAGAAGTCACCTTGTAAAGCCCACGACAGAGAGCCCCACGTGATGCTTCTGCACAGCCTCACACAGAGAGACGCCCCGCTGTGGGTTCAGCGGGTCGTGCTGGCTAGCCTCGGCATTCTGTTCAGCCTGCTGGCGATAACCCCGGCGGATGCCCTGCAGGTCACCGACCTTCAGACTCCCTACGGATTCCTGGCCGATGCGTCCGGAGACGAGTACTTCATCTCCAACGTCAATGGTGAGCCGGAGGTCAAGGACAACAACGGGTTCATCACCAAATTGGACCCCTCCGGGAAAGTCCTCAATTTGCGATTCATCGCCGGCGGGGAGGGAAACACGACCTTGCATGCTCCCAAGGGCATGGCCATTGTGGACCAGATCCTGTACGTCACCGATCTCGACACAGTCCGCGGCTTCGATAAAAGGACCGGGAAACCGGCGCTCACGGTCTCCTTCAACCGCTACGCAGGCACCTCGCTGGCCGACCTGGCGTACGACGGGCACGGCCTGCTCTACGCCTCCGACACCGAAGCCAATACGATCTACCGGATTGATACAACCCGCCAGAACGCCATCACCGTCCTGGTGCAGGATGCCTCCTTGGCGGGACCGCGCGGCCTCGCCGTGCACCCGAAGACCGGAAACCTGATCGTGGCAAGCTGGCTCAAGGGGAAAATCCTGGAAGTGAAGCCTGACGGGACCATCACCGAGTTGGTCTCGAATTCCTTCTTCTCATCCCGGTTCAACAACCTCGATGGGATCGATTTCGACGGCATGGGGAACATGTACGTCTCGGATTTTACCGCTGGCAAGATCTGGAGGATGAGGCCGGACCGCCACTTCGACGTGATTGCGGAGTTCCTATCCTCACCCGCGGACATCGGCGTGGACCGTAAGAATCACCTGATCCTGGTCCCATATCAATACGGCAACGCGGCCGAGATCAATGGGCTGGGATCGCCGGCCAGATCGGAGAACAAGAAGCGGACCCTGGCCGACTACGGCTTCACCTTTCCGAAGCCGGGGAAGGAAGGAAAATAGGCCAGGCTGATGAGCAAATGCGTCTACTGCAAGCAGCGCAAAGGCAAGCGGCCATGCCCGGCCCTCGGTGGCCTCATCTGTAGCCAGTGCTGCGGCGAGCATCGGGTGGTTCGCATCTCGTGCCCCTCAGACTGCGTGTATCTGGATGCCAGCAGCGACTATCAGCAGAAGCGGGTCGGCGAGCGGTTCGCGCAGCAGCGGAAAGAATTCTACAAGGAGCTGTTCGAACTGGGCGGCGAGAAAGCCGCAGCGCTGTTTAACCTGATCGAAGTGGTCACCTTCAGCTATTTTCACGACCGGCGCAACGCGCAGGACGGCGAGGTGATCGCGTCCCTCCAGTCGCTTCGCCGGACCCTCAGCCCGCTCCACATCCCGGCGGCCCCTCCGCCGGTCTTCGCCGAACTCCTGAAGAAAGAATATGAGGCATTCACCAAGCAGCAGGGACAGGCCCAATCGGCGCAGCAGACCCTCGATCAGCAGGCGGCCGCCGAGGTGCTGGACCGCGCGCTCAAGTTCGTGACCGAGTTTTCAGGCCCGGGCTTGCAGTCTCAGCGCTTCCTGACCGGCCTCATCGGTTACATTCGATCGCACCATCCCGAGGTGGCCGAACAATTGGCCAAACCACACGAAGGCGGCCGCATCATCCTCCCCGGCCAATTCACGCCCGGCCAGGTGGAGCCCGTCGGTCATTCGCACCCCGGCCCCCAGCACGCGCACCACCACCCCCACCGCCACTGAACTACCGGAAGGCGTCAGTCGTCATTCGTCAATCGTGGGAAGCTCAGAGACAGAAGCATCATTCCAGAATATCTCGAACTGAAATGACTCCCGACTCTGTTTCAGCGTCTTCTCTCGTCTCTTCCCCTTTTCTCAGACCGACGAGCTGTCCACATCGATGGCCTCGAATCCAGGTCGGACCAGCGCTCGTGCGTCAGGGAAGAGTTTCTCCACGCCCCTGCGGAGCCGGTCGAGATGCACCATCAGATCGAGGACCTCATTGCCCGGAGCGCGCAGGTGTTTGCGTACCACGTCCCAGGCCGCAATTGAACGGTCTATGCCGATCAGGGCGATCTTGGCCTGGGCAACAGAGTCACAGGGGATGTCGTCCCCGATCTCAGGTTGGTCCTCTGAGTCGCTTCGAATCGCTCTCAGGAGTTTAATGTAGATCTGGTGTTGATACCAGCGGATGACTTCCATTGCATCTTGCAAACCGACCCCGGCTCGGCCGGTATGCTTACCGTCCGCCATTCCGCTGTCGAACCACTCCTCAACTATCTCTGCGTAGCGCTTGGCCATGCGACAGCACTCGTGGTTCCGCGCTTCTTCTGTGCGCTTTTCGTCCTCAGCTAGCTCCTCACCGGTGACCGCATCCAGATCAACGCCCAGCTGCTCCGCTCGCTCCCGTAAGAGATCCCCCGCCACCCGCAGACTGTCGGTCAGGTGCCGCCAAAACTCGGCATTCGAGATGTCAGACACATCCTGGCCGCCACCCTCCTCTTTCATCATCGCAAAGGTCAAGCAGCGTGACGTGACCGGGCACCGTTCACACCACCGGTCACAGTAGTTATAGATGCCCGGGGTGAATCGACCGCTGCCAGCCAGCTTTAGGAGGTCGTCCTTGTCCATGATGCCGACCAGTTATCCTTATTCATGGCGCGATCCGGCTGTCAGGTGAAGCAACGACCCGATTACGTTCCTGGAATCCTTTTCCTGTACGCTCGCCTCACTGTGCAGATTGACTGCGTGGGCGACGTGCCGGGAACACGGTTACTGATTCCAAAACTCTCGCAATGAATACCCGGCTTGTTTGAGAATCTTGGCCAGGGTAGGGCGATCAATTTCTTTGCCCGGATGCACGGCAACGGTGATCTGACGGCCGTCAGGATGCCCCCAGATGCGGTGGCTGCCGCCTTCGTGACGAAACTCGGACCACCCACGTCCACGCAAAAACGCGAGAAGGTCCTTCAGCTTCGCCATAGAGAAATGGCGTAGACTTCATTCCTGCCTTGGGACTTGCGTGGTGGTGGAAGGGGCAGGCCGCGTTCAATCAAGCATTCCAGGTGACTTTGAATGGCCCGGTACAATCGCCGCCGAGTCCGCTCCTTCGTACTGTCCATCGCCAAGACGGGCAATCCGACCGGCCAGGCAGACCACGTGCCTTTGCCCCGATGCCAGCGAATGGGGTACTGGTAACGGGCAAGGAGAGCAGAGGGTGCCGTTTGTGAAGCAGTTGCTCGCATGTTCACATCCTCGTCAATCTTGCATTATCTCGTTCATGCAGGTGTGTGTCAATGCAGAGGCTGCTTCGTCTCTCCGGCCAATTCACACCGGGGACAGTGGAACTGTCCGGCCACCACCACCCCCACCGACACGGAACTACCGGAGGACGCCAGTCGTCATTCGTCAATCGTGGGAAGCTCAGACACAGACGCATCATTCCAGAATTTTTCGAACCGAAATGACTCCCGATCCAGTGTCAGCGTCTCAAACTCCTCTTACAATCCAAAATAAGAAGTGGCAATCCATCCAAACGCCTTTTCTCCCTCCCCACCTCGCCAATAAGCCACCCCTGAGTGGCTACCTTCACTACCTTCCAGATCAGCCCAAATCTCATCAAGACCATCACCGTTGAGGTCCCCGACAGACCTTGGTTTGATATGTGCGTAGTCGTCCTCGCCCAGCACTGAAATGATAGAGAAATTACTGTCCAGAACTGCGGCGATCCAGTGGCGGGAGCGCAGCTCCGCGTAGAACGGTGAATCAAGCCGGGCATTTGGATCTAAGGGGTCTGGCGGAGCATGATAGCTAAGATAAGCTACATACTGAACGCTGTCATGCCTGGTAAAATGTCCCGCGAGAGCGATCAATTCCTTCGGCCGGTGCTTTCCTCGGATAGCGACTCCCTTAAGGATAGCCGCACGGATTGTCTCCAGAGTCCGTCTGTTCGGCCTTCTCTCCATATTTGCACAAATGCCTTTGCATTCAGGAAGGTCACGCGCCGCGATAAGGAGCCTTGTATCTGCCATTCTGAGGTCGGCAGCAGGGCGAGCGACCGCGAGGAGTAAATCATCCTCGCCGCCGCTATCGTGATGGATCGCATAGCCGGTGATGGTGGCAGTTCCCAACCCAATTGGGGTGCGAACCTTCACATGCTCTCCAATCTGCAACTCAACTGCAGTTGCCACATACTCGACGTCGAGGCTCTTATAGACAGAGTCTCCCCAGTAAGGCACCGATTTGTCCCGCGAATCCTCGGGTGAACCCTTGGCTGCTCGCTTGAAGAATGTTGACCAGACATCGCGTCGCTCTTCATCGCTTTTGGCCTTTGTAAAGAAAGCTTCTTTCAGGTTCAGTTCGAGATAGATGGTTCCCTTGACTGCACCACCCGGCGTAAGGCCTTTGAAGAATCGATCGGCCGGACTTTCATCAGCCTGGGTCCAGACTGCTTCGGGGTGTGCCCACGACATCAACAAGACACCAAGCAACACCACAATAGCTCTTAGATGATTCAAGCCTGAAGGTGACGTGACCAGCAGATGTATATTGGGCCTGTAGAAAATTGGCATGGGTCTACTGCGGCAAGGGTGGAGGAGATGGGCAGGAGGACCTCACAATAGCTGGACCTCCCCGCAGTTAGTCACAAGAGTGCTGCGTTGCCCCTTCATATCCACCGCCCACAAATGCCGTCCGTCGGGGCGGTGAGAGAAGCGACATCGCGGGTGAGCCATGCTGATGTGTGAACCGGAAGAATGAGCGAGGCCCGACCAAGGTCGGCTGCTGAAGATCAGCCGAACTTGGATCGGAGAACGCCCCAAATTCTGATTTGGGGGATGGGGGGCGCCGCAGCCATTCCTCCGGTAGCTACAGCAGCTAGGCGAGCACGCGCAGGAGCCGAACCGCCGCCCCGACGGACGTCATTCCACTATCGTTACCGTCATCTCAATCCGCTCCGCCGGGTTGTCTTTCCCGTCACGCGGCTGATTGACGATCTTATCCGCCACCCCGATTCCCTTCACCACCTCCCCAAAGACCGTGTACTTGCCATTCAGGAAGGGAGAGTCTTCGACCACAATGAAGAATTGCGAGCCCGCGCTGTCAGGGTCCTGCGCCCGGGCCATCGACACGATCCCCCGCTTGTGCGGCCGGTCGTTGAATTCCGCCTTGATGGTGTACCCGGGGCCGCCCTGGCCATACGTCTCCTTCTTGGCCGGGTCCTTGGTGTTGGGATCTCCTCCCTGGATCATGAACCCGGGGATGACGCGGTGGAAGATCGTCCCGTTGTACACGCCGCCCTTGGCCAGCTTGATAAAATTCTCGACGTGTTTGGGAGCCAGATCGGGAAAAAACTTGATCTCCAGCTCGCCGAACTTCGTCTTGATGACGGCCATGGGCTCCTTCATCTTCTTCTCTGCCGATTGCCCGGGCGCGGCTGTCGGCGCTGGCTTCTCCGCACCGAGCGCCGGGCTCCCCCAGATCCCTAACATGACCACCCCGACTGCCATCGCCGCCAGCGCCGCGACCATTCTTCCACGCCCTTTCCTCAGCATTGCCCCGCCTCCTGTCTGTGAGAGAGTAGCAGTTGGGTGTTCATACCTTCTTGGCGAACCGACGACCAGGGACAACTTTGTCTCTCGTCGACTCGTTTTGTCCATTACCAGGAGGACGTCACTGTGGCGAGATGTTCAGCGTCAGCCTGGTGATCCTCACGAACTCACGAATGGGAGGCCTGTTCGAGCGCTTGCTTGGCGGCCATCTGCTCGGCCTCTTTCTTGCTCCGCCCGACCCCGACGCCCAGCACCTCGCCTCGGACCATCAACTTGACCTCGAAGAGTTTCTGGTGGTCCGGGCCGGTTTCCCTCACGGTGGCATACTGGGGCAGGGTCTCGAACCGTTTCTGGCACCATTCCTGGAGCTGCGTTTTGTAGTCCTGGATCGCCGCCGGCCCCTCCAGCTCGCGGAGGTCCTCGAGCTCCTGCATCAGCGTCCTGAGCGTGAACAAGCGAGCCGCCTCCAGTCCGCCATCGAGATAGACGGCGGCGATGAGCGCCTCCACGGCATTGGCGAGCAGTGAACTCTTCTCGCGCCCCTGCGTCAGTTCTTCCCCTCGCCCCAACCGGAGCCGACTACCGAGGTTCAGCCGGCGGGCGGCCCTCGCCAACGAGATCTCGCTCACGAGCCGCGCCTTCAGTTTGGAGAGCTCCCCCTCGGTGGAGTCCGGGAAGGAGGCAGCCAGGTAGTCGCTGACGATGAGCGCCAGCACCGCATCGCCCAGGAACTCGAGCCGCTCGTTGTGCCGATAGCCTCTCTCTCTGGATTCGTTGACGTGGGACTTGTGGGTGAGCGCTTCTTCGAGCAGTCGCGGTTGCCGAAACACATACCCGAGGGTGTCGAGAGTCTCGTTGGTATCGCGAGAAGAATGCGCCATGCTGTGCTGGGAGTCGCCGGAGCTCAGAGCTCAGGCCGCTTGAACAGGAGGCAGGCGTTGACGCCTCCGAATCCGAACGAATTGGAGAGCGCCACGTTCACCACCGCTTCCCGAGCCTGCCCCGGCACGTAGTCAAGATCGCACTCGGGGTCAGGGTGCTCCAGGTTGATCGTGGGCGGAATGACGCCACGGTAGATCGCCAGGACGCTCACGATCGCCTCCACGCCGCCCGCGGCGCCCAGCAAGTGCCCCGTCATCGACTTGGTCGAACTCACCGGGATGCGAGAGGCGCGCTCCCCGAACACCGCCTTGATCGCCTGGGTCTCAATCTTGTCCGCGAAGGTGGAGGTAGCATGGGCGTTGATGTACCCGATCTCGTCTTTGGACACGCCGCTGTCCTTGATCGCGAGCTCGAGGCAACGCACCGCGCCCTCCCCATCCTCCGAGGGGGCGGTGATGTGGTACGCGTCGCTGTTCATGGCGTAGCCGACGACCTCGGCGTAGATCCGCGCACCACGCCGGCGCGCCGTCTCGAGTTCCTCCAACACCAGCACACCGGCGCCTTCTCCGAGTACGAACCCGTCCCGGTCTCGATCGAAGGGCCGGCTTGCCCTGGGCGGATCATCGTTCCGGCGCGACAGGGCCCTGGCAGCCGCAAACCCGGCCACGGCCAGTGGGGTGATCGTCGCTTCCGTGCCCCCCGCGAGCATGACGTCCGCCTCGCCCCGCTGGATGAGCCGGAAGGCATCCCCGATGCAGTGGTTCCCGGTCGCGCACGCCGTCACCGCACAGGAGTTGGGACCCCGGGCTCCCAGTCGGATTGCCACCTGCCCCGAAGCCAGATTGATGATGACCATGGGAATGAAGAAGGGGGACACCCGGTCGGCGCCCTTCTCCAGAAGAATCTTGTGATAATGTTCGATGGCAGGCAGCCCGCCGATCCCCGCGCCGATGTACACGCCGATCCGGTCTCGGTTGTCGTCGGTCACCTTCAGACCTGCATCATCCACCGCCATTTGACTGGCGCCCACAGCGAAATGGATGAACGTGTCCATCTTCTTGATTTCTTTTTTTTCGATGAAAGCGGCGGGGTCGAAATCCTTCACTTCACCTGCGATTCGACAGGGATAGTCGGTGGGGTCGAACCTGGTGATCCGGCTGACGCCGGATTCTCCGGCGCAGAGCGCCTTCCAGGTCTTCTCAACGCCGGTTCCGAGCGGCGTGACCAGCCCTAGACCGCTCACGACCACTCGTCGTCTGACACGCTCGTGCATCGTCACGCTGAACGGCCTCGTCAGATCTTCTCCTTAATATAGTCCATGGCGCGCCCGACCGTGAGGATCTTTTCCGCATCCTCGTCGGGAATCTCGATGTCGAACTCCTCCTCGAACGCCATCACGAGTTCGACGGTGTCCAAAGAGTCCGCGCCCAGGTCATCGACGAACGAGGCCTCGGGGACCACCTCATCCTCGTCGACACCGAGCTGCTCGGCGATGATTTTCTTGATGCGATCCTCTACCGCCATTGGTTTGCCCACCTCCTCCCCCATGGTACCCCTCCCTTTCAACCATCATCGCAAGAGGTGACACTCGCGAGGCGGTGCCTCCGATCGACCTTCCGGTCCGGCCTCACGGCCACGCGCCCCCCGCCTCGTACCGTCCTGTCGCTACACCATCAGCATCCCACCGTTCACATGCAGGACGTGCCCTGTGATGTAGCTGGCCGCGTCGGACACCAGGAAGCGGACCGCCTCCGCGATATCCGATGGCTGACCCAGCCGGCCCAGCGGAATCTGCTTCTGCAGGGTCTCCTTGACCTCAGCCGACAACCCCTGAGTCATCGCCGTGTCGATGAACCCGGGCGCGACCGCATTGACGGTGATCATGCGACTGGCATATTCACGCGCCATGGTCTTGGTGAGCCCGATCACCGCCGCCTTCGAGGCCGAGTAATTGGCCTGCCCCGCGTTGCCCATGACCCCGACAATCGAGGCAATGTTCACGATACGACCGTAGCGTTGCTTGGTCATCACCTGGAGGACCGCCTTCGCGCAATGGAACGTCCCGTTCAGGTTCACCTGGAGGACCATGCTCCAGTCCTCCTCTTTCATCCGGACCAGGAGCCCGTCCCGTGTGATCCCGGCGTTGTTGACCAGGATGTCGATCCGGCCCCACTCTTTCATCACCTGGTCGGCCATGGCGCGAGCGTCGTCCCATTCTGCCACGTTCACCTTGACGTTCAGTGCCCGCCGGCCAATCTTGGTGATCACCTCCACGGTGTCCTGGGAACGGCCCGGGTCCAGATCGGCCACTGCCACATCCGCGCCGTCGCGTGCCAGGGTCTCCGCGATCGCCCGGCCGATTCCTTGAGCCGACCCGGTCACAATGGCGACTTTACCTTCAAGCGTCATTCACTCACTCCGTTTGTGAAGCGTCATTCGTTCTTCGTCTCTCGTCGCTCGTATCTCGCATCTCGTAAAGAATCTGACGAGATACGCTTCACGAACGACGAGATACAAATTATGCGCCGCGCGTCACGCTTAACGTCTTTAAGGTTGCTTCGAGCGACTTCGGGTCATGCACATTCAGGGTCTCCGCCTCGGGCACGATCCGTTTCACAAGCCCGGTCAGCACGCTTCCCGGTCCCACCTCGACGAAGGTCCTCACGCCCAGCCCTCGCATGACCCGGACTGACTCTTCCCACCGAACCGGCGACGGAAGCTGACGGATCAGCGAGGCCGTGACCTCCACGGCATGGCGCAGGGGCTTGGCATCGGCGTTGTTGACCAGCGGGACCGTTAGATCCGACCAGTTCGTTGCGGCGACGTCAACGGCCAACCGATCTGCGGCGGCTTGCATCAGCGGCGTATGCACGGGCACACTCACCGGGAGCGGGATCGCCTTTCTGCAGCCTTTGGCCTTGGCCAGCTCGATGGCCTTTTCCACCGCCGGTTTTTCACCGGCGATCACGACCTGCCCCGGACAGTTCCAGTTCGCCGGCGCCACGACGCCGACGCGAGACGCCTCACGGCAGACCTCTTGCACCGCCTCGCTGCTGAGACCGAGCATCGCCGCGACCAGGCCGCTCTCGGCAGGCACCGCCTCGGCCATATACCGCCCCCGCTTCTGCACCAGAGAAACGGCAGCGCCGAACGTCAATCCTCCTGCAGCGACCAGAGCCGTGTATTCACCGAGACTGTGGCCCGCGACAGCCACGGGCCGAAGACCAGCGGGGTGAACAGCCAACTCCAGCACGCGCAGAGCAGCAACGCTGGCGGTCAGCAAGGCGGGCTGAGTATGTTCCGTCAGGTTCAGGCGCTCCGGCGGACCCTTGAAGCACAGCGCAGCGACATCATACCCAAGGATCTGCCCCGCGTCTTCGTAGGCCTTCCGGGCAACCGGGTGGGCGTCGTACAACTCACGCCCCATCCCGACCGATTGAGACCCCTGGCCGGGAAACACCAACCCGATGCCGGACCCCACAGCGGAGTATGATATGGGCGAATCATTTTCCATTGTCAACAGTTTTTGGGACCAGGCACGAAGCGCGAGGCTCAAGGCTCCCTCGGAACCTCATCGCATCGTCCTATTCAGATACCCCTCGTACCCCTGGCCCCGCGCTCATCGTCTCTCCTTCAATCCACAACAAATTCTCCGCCGTCCACGCAGAGGACATTCCCGGTCACCCACTGGGCCTTCGGGTGGCTGAAGAGCCCGATCGCCGCCGCCACATCCCGCGGGGTGGTCAGGCGACCAGCCGGGTTCTTCCGTTGGGCCAGCGTCATCATCTCCTCGGCCCCGGGAATCTTTCGCAGGGCCGGCGTATCGGTCACTCCCGCCATGATGGCATTCGCCGTAATCCCGAGTGGCGCCAGTTCGAGCGTCAACTGGCGGATGTGTGACTCCAGCGCAGCCTTTGCCGCCGAGACCGCACCATAGGTGGGCCAGACCCTCGCACCCCCCGCGCTGGTCATGGCGAAAACGCGTCCACCGCGCCCCATCAACTGGCGGGTCACAAGGTCCTGCACCCAGTACACCAGGCTGTTGGCCATCACGTCCACAGTCATGTCGAGGTGGGCTTTGGCGATGCCGTCCGCAGGGGACTTGGTGATGAAAGGTTTCAGGGTTCCGAACGCCAGGGAATGAAGGAGCACGCGAACCATGCTGGGGCGCCCAGCCGATGCCAGCCGGGTCTGCATCTCGTTCAGGATCTCTTGCCGCTTCTCGGCATCGGCCGCATTCGCATTGAAGAAGACCGCTTCTCGACCGGCGGCGCGAATCTGCCCCGTGATCCGCTCCACATTCGGCAGGGTCCCCTTTCGGTCCAGATGGACCCCGAAAATATGCATGCCGAGTGAGGCCAGCTCGAGCGCCGTCGCCTCGCCGAACCCGCTTGACGCCCCCAAGATCAGCGCCCAGTCTCCCTCTAATGGCCGATGTTCCGTCACCTTGGTTCCTCCTCTGTTCCGCAGCTCTACGTGACGGGTGACGCGCCTGCGCGCTGAAGCGCTGCGGCGCGCAAGCGCGTGACAAGTTATCTCATCACAGTTGGTCTCCCAACTCGCGTCACCCGTGACCCGTCACGCGTCACGGTGCTCTACCATCGAATCAGAGCCGACGCCCAGGTCAAGCCACCTCCGAATGCCTCAATCATGACCAGGTCCCCGTCCCGGACGCGGCCAGCCCGTACCGCCTCATCCAGCGCCAGCGGGATCGAGGCCGCGGAGGTGTTGCCATAGCGGTCCATATTGAGCACGACCTTTTCCATTGGCAGTCCCAGCCGGCTCGCCACCGCTTTGATGATCCGCACGTTGGCTTGATGGGGCACGTACAGATCGAGATCCTCCACCGAGAGCGAGTGAGCCGTGAGCGCTTCTCGCGCCGCCTCTTCGAGGGTTTTCACCGCCACCTTAAAGGTTTCATTGCCTTTCATCTTGAGATATTGGAGCCCCTCGGCCAACATCTTCTCGGAAGTCGGAAAGCGTGACCCTCCCCCTTGCACACAGATCAGATCCCAGAGGTTCCCATCCGAATGCAGATGGGACGAGAGAATCCCTCGATCCTCGTCCGTTGCGCTGAGGACCACCGCTCCCGCGCCATCCCCGAACAAGACACACGTGCTTCGGTCTGTCCAGTCCGTCATCGAGGACATCACTTCAGCCCCCACGACCAGGACGTGCCGTAGACCGGTCTTGACATAGGCGTCGCCCACCGAGAGCGCATACACGAAGCCGCAGCAGGCGGCCGAGATGTCACACGCGGCCACGTGCCCGGCGCCGAGCCGATCCTGGAGGAGACACGCGGTGGAGGGCAACGGGACATCCCCGGTACAGGTCGCGACAAGAATGAGGTCAAGGTCGGTCGCTCGCAGGTCCGCTGCCTCGAGCGCCCGTTCGGCAGCCTTGGCGCCCAGGTCGGAGCACGCTTCGCCGGGCGCCGCGATGCGTCGTTCGCGGATTCCGGTCCGCTCCACAATCCACTCGTCAGAGGTCGCGACCATGCGCTCAAGATCGGCATTGGTCAACACGCGCTCCGGCACATAGGATCCTGTCCCCGCAATTCGGGCTCTCATTCGACGGCCTCTGCCTGGTTGCCTTGCCGCTGTTGCGCCAGACTCTCCTCGATATCGCGCTGAATGAGCTCGTTCAGGTTGCTCTCCGCCAGGCTCTTAGCCCGCAGCATGGCGTTCTTGATCGCTTTGGCGGAGGAGCGGCCGTGGCAGATCATGCTGATCCCGTTCACCCCCAGAAGGGGTGCACCGCCGAATTCCGCATAGTCCATTCTCCGCCGGAGTCGCAACAGCGGGGCTGCCAGGAAGGGGTAGGCCAGCCGGCCGAGACGGGAACCGGCAATTTCCTTCATCAACATTTTCTTGATCGTCTCTGCCACGCCTTCGGAGATCTTCAGCGCGACGTTTCCGATAAACCCGTCACACACGATGATATCGGCGATGCCGCTGTACACATCCCGTCCCTCGACGTTGCCGATGAAATTGATCGGGCTGGCCTTCAGCAGCCGGAAGGCCTCCTTGGTGACCTCATTGCCCTTGCTATCTTCTTCGCCGATGCTCAGCAGACCGACCCGCGGGTTCGGTTTCCCGAACGCCAGTTTGCCGTATTCGTTCCCCATCAACCCGAACTGGTGGAGATGCTGGGCTGTGCAATCCACGGTGGCGCCCACATCCAACAAGACGGCGGTCCCCGTCAGTGTGGGCAGGGTGGCGGCAATGGCCGGCCGCTCCACTCCCTTCCTCAAGCCCAGCACAAAGAAGGCCGCGACCATGCTGGCTCCGGTGTTACCGGCGCTCACCACGGCGCCGGCCTCGCCGGACTTGACGAGTTCGGTCGCCACCCAGACGGATGAGTCTCGCTTCTTCCGGGCGACTTGCGCCGGAGACTCGTGCATGCCGACGGTCTGGGGGGCATGGTGGATCGTCAGACGCGGGTCGTCACACCCAAGGCGTCTGAGGTGATCCCGAACCTGGACTTCGTCCCCGACCAGGATCACCTGGAGATCGAGTTCCTTGACCGCCTGTAGGGCGCCTTCGATGTTCGGGGCCGGACCGTAATCCCCGCCCATCGCATCAATTGCGATTCTCATCGTCTGCTCTGGAAACCCTGACGATACCACTGTGAGTTCATAGCTACCAGCGATCAGGTCTGAGCGACTCGCTCTCCGCTTCCAGCTGTTAGCCAGGTATCAGGCTTCTTCGACTGCGATCACCGCAATACCTTTGTAGGTGCCGCAATGGAGGCAGGTGTAATGCGGGAGCTTCGGCTCGTGACACTGCGGGCAGATCGAAATGCCCGGAGGGGTAAGTTTCTTGTGAGTCCGGCGCTTATCCCGTCGGGCCCTGGAGATCTTGTGTTTCGGATTTGGCATCGTTCTTCCCCACTGAACGAGAACCGGTTTCAGCTTCGCGCCGAGGAAATGAGCTCGCTCGACCCTCAGCTTAGTCCTTTGCCGCTGCTCGAGCCTGAGCGTTTCTTGTCTTTGCCTGTCCTCTGCCGCAGGACGGCAAACGGGCTGCTGAGTCCGGTGTCCGCGCAGCCGCAGTCGCGCTCGTTGCGATCCTGCCCGCACACAGGGCAGAGGCCTCGACAGTCCGCGCGGCAGAGCGGCTGCATCGGGGTCCCCAGAATGATCTGTTCGCGCAGCATCCCGGCCAGGTCGATCTGGTCGCCGTCCAGCGTGTACACGGCGTCCTCGTCCCCCTCGCCTTCTTCCTCGATCGCCGCCGGCTGCGGCTCGCGGCCGGCAGGCCTCGACCGGACGGCCCTTGGAGGCTCGTGGCTCCCGGCGGCCGGACGATAGACGGCTTCGAACGGGAGCTCCACCGCGTCCTCATACTCCTTCAGGCAGCGGACACACTGTCTGAGCGCGGTCCCGACGAGGACGCCGATGACGTTCACCTGCCGGCCGACCTTGTCCACGTCGATCGAGAGGGAGAACCCGTCTTGGAACACTCCCTCGGTCGCACTCAGAGTCAGCTCCTCCTGCTGGACCTGGGAGGTCAGGTTGAGCCCCTCTTCAGGGATATCGTCGAGGCGCAGGGTAGGAAGCGACATGGCCTCACATCCTCGGCGAAGTCGTTCACGGTTCTATACACGGAAGCCCCTGCCAAGTCAAACCGATGCCGCTGGTCCCACACGCGCACCTTCAATGCTCTTCCGAAAACGCCAGCATCGCAATAGTCCTCGCACGCTTAATGGCAATGGTCAGTTCCCGCTGATGGCGCATGCAGTTTCCAGAAATCCGACGCGGAACGATGCGGCCCCGCTCCGTGAGAAAGTTCCTGAGAAGACCGACGTCCTTGAAGTCGATCGGCATCGATTCTTGGCAGAACCGACAGACGCGTCGTCGTTGAAATAACCGTCCTCGCTCCACTCTGCTCCTCCATTCGTGTCATTCAGCCATGACCGCCGGTTACGACCGCGGTTCTTCGATCTCCTCCTCGGGTTCGGCTGGATGGCCGCTCTCCATGCCTGAGTCTTGCCGCTTGGGCAGGAAGGTGACGGTCTGCGCGACCACCTCGTGCTTGCTGCGCTTCTGACCGTCTTCCGTTTCCCAGCGACGCTGCTGAAGCCGCCCGTCGATAATCACGCCGTTGCCCTTGCTAAGGTACTGCCCGCAATGTTCCGCCTGCTTCCCGAACACCACGATGTCGACGAAGCAGACCTCTTCCTTCAACTCCTCCCCCTGGCGGAAACGCCGGTTGACCGCCAACCCAAAGCTGGTCACCGGCGTGCCGTTCGGCGTGTAACGGAGCTCAGGATTCTTGGTGAGGTTTCCGACTAGGATGACCTTATTGAACCCTGCCACGGTAAGACTCCTTGGGCTCGGCCGCCGGCCTCTGAACAGCCTCCTGCTCGAGCCGAACCGTCAGAAACTTGATCACGGAGTCCTCCAGACGGTAGGACCGTTCGAGGTCGCTGACGACGCCTCCATCGGACTTGAAATGCAAGTAGATGAAGGTGCCTTTGCGCTCCCGCTTGACCTCATAGGCGAGCTTCTTCTTGCCCCAGTTCTCGGACTTCAGGACGGTGGCGCCGGACTTTTCCACCACGCCCTTCATCTTCTCGATGATTTTCTGGGTGTCTTCGTCCGTCAGGGAGGGGCGAACGACAAAGATAGACTCGTAGAATGGCATACGGAAGACCTCCTCATAGACAATGGCCCCAGGACTTGGCCTGGAGCGAGGTGGACAGACCTTCGCGAAGCGTGGACCCTACCACAGCCCCGGATGAGCTGTCAAATTCCAATGAGTTGACTCGGCCCAGCGGGCGCGGCCTCGTCCCAAGCAGGCCGCGCCCGCTCACCTCTCCACCCTTGGGTTGTACGGCGAGAATGCAAGAGTCGCCGGGGCGGTGGGCGGTCAGCTCCAATGCCTTGCTAGGCCGCAACGTCCAGCAATCTAGGGGGCCCGGGTGCGACTTTGCTGAACGAGCTCGAGCTCTTCCAGCACCTCGGTGAGCGACTCCGCAGCGTGTCCGTCGCGCCACCAGGGTGAGCCCAGTGCGTGGAGCCGCGTAGACATCGACTGTGGGTCGCGCAACCCATAGTTTCGAAGCTCGAAGAGCATGTGGTCGACTCGATCAAGGAATTGGTCGCTGTCCAACGGACGTGGAGCTGAAAGCGCCGAAAGGATCTGCTCGACCCTTGCCGGGTCCGGAGAAGGTGGGCGGAGGACAACCTCAAGCGTTGGCTCCAGTTCGATGCCAGCGACCGGGATCACCCGCCGGAACAGGATCTCGGGCGAGGAAGACCGTGGGTCATAGGTATAGACGAGGAGAGTGAGCTTGCCGTTCTTGACCGAGTACTCGATCGGTGGCTTGGCCTCGGACGAGTCGATGATCTCCCGGGATCCATGGTTCTGGTTGCCGCGATAGAAAGTGATGCCAGAGGCGCGCCAGCGATCTCCGCCGACCTTGCGCGGCTCGTTGCCGTAGGAACAGGCGAAGATCTCCGAATCACCAGCCCTCCACGAGTGAGTGAGGCTCCCGTGCTCGCAGCGGGAAGAAGTGTTGGCGGTCGCCACGAGCGAGGTGGCAGCGAGGAGCGCGGCGATAAGGACGGCGTACCTCAAGTTGCGGCCTAACTATGAGTATGCTGACTGGGATAGCACGTAAATGCGGGCTGCAAACTGCTAGGTGATTCTCCGCTGGGTTCGCTCACTTGTCAATGATTTCCACAGCTCACGGCCGGCGCGATATTCCGATCGGTATAGCTCCGTTATAGCTGCGAGGGGTTGAGCGCAGGAGTGGCGAACGAGCGGCGAAAACGTATCGGACAGGATGCAGGCTAAGGAAGCCAACCGAGCGGGCGCGGCCTCGTCCCGAGCGGGTCGCGCCCGCCACTCTCCCCGCTTTGGGTTGGGCCGTGTGCGAACCCGGCGGGGCGATGGCGACAGCGACCTTACGGCCTTGCCGTGCTGATGTGCGTAGCCGCGAAGCGTGCGAGGCCCGAACGTCCTTGCCTGTCGGAACAGGCGAGGACGGATCGGAGAACCCCCGCCTTGCGGGGGATGGGGGGGGCGCAGCCGCTTCGCAGGTAGCTACAGCAGCTAGGCAGGGACGTGCAGAGCGGGAGCCATCGCCCCGGCGGTGAGTTCAGACATTGAATCGAAAATAGACCACATCGCCTTCTTTGATGATATAGTCCCTTCCCTCCAGCCGGAACAACCCTTTCTCGCGCACCTTGGCCTCCGACCCGCAGGCGATCAGATCGTCGTAGGCGTATACCTCCGCTCTGATAAAGCCGCGCTCCATGTCGGAATGGATCTTCCCGGCCTGAGGTGCAGCAAATCATAGGCGGCCCTCGTCAGCCGGACCAGCCCCGACTCGGTGAGGCCGGCTTCCTTCATGAACTCCGCGCGATCCTCGGCGGGCAAGGTCGAGAGTTCCGCCTCCAACTGTCCATAGAGGATTACCAGCCTGGCTCCTCTCTTGACGGCCAACTCCTTGACCGTTCGCACGAGGGGATCGCCCTCACCGGCTCCTTCAGCGGCGTTGGCGATAAACAGCACCGGCTTGGCCGAGAGCAACTGGCACTCGTTCAAGAACGCGTGCTCTTCCGGCGAGAATGGCTGGCCGCCGAGCCATTCGCCCTTGTTCAGCAGATCGATGAACTTCTGTACGGCCGCCAGCTCCTTGGCAGCCTTGGTGTCGCCTGACTTGACCTTCTTTTCGACCCGCTGCTTCCGGCGGTCCAGAGTCTCCAGGTCCGCCAGCATCAGCTCGGTCTCGATCGTCTCGATGTCGCGCAGCGGGTTCACGCCGCCGCCCACATGCACCACGTCGGGATCCTGGAAGCAGCGGACGATATGCATCAGGGCGTCCACTTCACGAATCTGCGACAGGAACTGGTTGCCGAGGCCTTCCCCCTTGCTTGCCCCTTCCACCAGACCGGCAATGTCTCTGACTTCCAGGGTGCTGGGCGTCATCTTTTTCGAGCGGAAGATGTCAACCAGCTTGTTGAGGCGCGGGTCAGGCATCGGGGCGATCCCGACATTGGTCTCCACCGTGGAGAAGGGATAATTCGCGGCCACCGCGCCGGCGCCGACCAGCGCGTTGAACACCGTCGTCTTCCCAACGTTCGGGAGCCCGATCATGCCGCAACAGAGTCCCATAACTACCGTGACACGTGATGCGTGACGCGTGATGAATCCAGCCTTCGCGTCACCTGTCACCCGTCACTCGTCACCCTCTTCCTTTTCCTTGTCTCGCACGTTAAACCGATTCATCGCCGCCGCCACGCCCTCGACCACCAGGCACTCCAACGCGAGCACGGCCTGCTCCACCGTCGAGTCCACCAGCGCGCGTTCTTCCGGTAAGAATGGTGCGAGGACGTACGCGGCGCTGTCTTGGCCCGGCGCGGGGCGCCCGACCCCGATCTTCAGCCGGCAGAACTGGCTGGACTCCAAGGCGGTGAGAATCGAGAGGACCCCGTTGTGGCCACCGGACCCGCCGCGGCGTTTGATTCGAAGGCGACCCAGCGCAAGGTCCAGATCATCATGGACCACGACAAGGACTTGGGGGGAGAGCGTCAACTCTTCCAAGAGGCCCTTGACCACCAGGCCTGCCTGGTTCATCCACGTTAGCCGCGAGGCCAGCGCCACTTCGTCAGATCCAACACGCCCGCGACGATACGGTGCGGGGCCGGCCGGCCCAAGAGCCATCCCCCACCGGGAGGCCGCTGCCTCAACAACCCGGGCCCCGATATTGTGGCGGGTGAGGGTGTAGCGTTCCCCCGGATTGCCGAGCCCAACGATCAGACGCAAGGTTACTTCTTCTTCTCCTCCTTGGCTTCCTTCTTCTCAGCCTTGGCTTCCTTCTTCTCAGGTTTGGGCTCCTTGCCTTCCTTCTTCTCGCCCTTCTGCTCTGCCTTTGCCTCTCCTTTTGCCTCCGCCTTCGGTTCGCCCGGCACGGCGACCTTCTCTCCCGCTGCCGCCGCCGCGGCTGCTTCCTCCGGGGTCAATTCTTTGCCCTTCCCGATGACTTCGGGTTCCTTGCCTTCCTCAGTCACCGCGCTGCTGGTCAGCAAGGCTTCCAGTTTCGCCTCGGACATCGGGGCGGCGACGCTCACCACCATGCGGTCGGCGTCCTCCAGCAGCTTGACCCCCTCGATCGGCCTGAGGTCGCGGACGTGAATACCCTGATTGATCTGCAACTGAGATGCGTCGACCTCGATGCGTTCGGGAATGGCAGCGGGCAGGCACTCGATCTGCAGCTCTCGAAGATTGTGGTGAACCACGCCGCCCTCCTTGACCCCGAGGGGCATCCCGCCCACCACGCTGACCGGCACCTTGACCCGGATCGCCTTGTCCAGCGACACCTCAAACAGGTCCGCATGCAAGAGGTCTCCGGTGACCGGGTCCACCTGATAATCGCGGAGGAGCGCGGTCCGGACGCGCTTCGAGGTCGCGCCGGCAATGGTCAGGGTAATCAGCGCCGTACTCGCGGCATGAGCGCGCAGGATCGTGACATTGGCAGGATCGAGGGTCAGGTGAAGGCATTCCCCCAGGCCATACAGCACCGCCGGGATTCTGCCGCTTCGCCTGAGTTGGCGGGCGACCCCCTTCCCCACCGACTCCCGAACTTCCGCGGTCATGTCAAACTTCATACTCTCCCCTCATAATACGCGAATAGCGACCAGCGGGTAGCCCTCACCTCGGAACCTCTCCGGCTTGCTACCAGCCACTCGCTATTCGCGCTCGACACTAGGCGAACAGTGAACTGACGGACTCTTCCTCGTGGATCCTCGTGATGGCCTCGCCCAGGAGCGGCGCCACGGAAAGCACCCGAAGCTTGGGACAGCGTTGTTCTTTCCCATTGAGCGGGATCGTGTTGGTCACCACCACCTCAGTGAGACAGGAATTCTGGAGCCGCTCGAGTGCCGGCCCGGACAGGACGGGATGCGTACACCCTGCCCAGACGATGCGCGCGCCCTGGTCTGCGCACGCTTGCGCTCCCTGGACGATGGTCCCGCCCGTGTCGATCATGTCATCCAGCAGCAAGGCGCTGCGGCCCTCCACTTCACCGACGATATTCATGACGTGCGCGTTGTTGGCGCCTTCCCGTCGTTTGTCGATGATCGCCAGTTGTGCCGACAGGCGCTTTGCGAAGGCACGCGCACGCTCCACCCCGCCGGCATCGGGAGAGACCACCACCAGGTCCCGGAACTCCTGCTTGTTGATGTAATCCAGTAGGACGGGCGTCGCGTACAGATGGTCCACCGGGATGTTGAAAAATCCCTGGATCTGTCCGGCGTGGAGGTCCATCGTGAGGACACGATCAGCCCCGGCTGTGGTGATCAGATCCGCCATCAACTTGGCTGAGATCGGCACCCGAGGCTGATCTTTTCGGTCCTGACGGGCATAGCCGAAATACGGAATCACGGCCGTGATCCGATAGGCCGAGGAGCGCTTCAGCGCGTCGATCATGATCAGCAATTGCATGATGGACGTGTTGACGGGATCGCAGCACGATTGCACCAGAAACACGTCTGCGCCGCGCACGTTCTCCTCGATCCGGACGCGGATTTCCCCGTCGCTGAAGCTGGAGACGGTCGCCTCACCCAGGCTGACCCCCAGATGTCTGCAAATCTCTTTCGCCAGCGCCAGGTTCGCGGTTCCCGAAAAGACCTTGAGTTCCTTGTGCATGGCATCCTCCGAGAAGCCCGAAGGGCCGGCTTCGGCGCCGCCTCGCGCCCGTTGCCCGCCTCGACCGCGTGTGTGGAGTTCAGCCGAACAATCGAGGGTATCGGAAAGAGCGGTCCCTTGTCAACCGACGCGCACCGGGCGGGGGCCAGGCTCCTCTTCACAGGCCAGCGCACGGGTCCCGGCGCGCACCGCGAAGGCCTTCCGCCCGGGAGCCCGCTCAATCGAGGCTCGCGCCCGTGTGGCCGCGCCTTCGTCTCGAAAGATCCCGAAGACCGTCGCGCCGCTCCCGGAGAGCAAGGCGGCCTCTGCTCCGGCTGAAAGCAGTTCACACTTGATGGTGCCCAGCACTGGGTGGTCGGGAGTCAGGGGCTCCTCGAAGTCGTTTTCCATCAGCGAGATCACATCCTCCCACCGTACAGTCCCTGCGCCCATGATCAAAGCCAGTGCCGGCGAGAGGGGTCGCACCGTCGTGCGGAGAGCGGCCAGGCGGTCATAGGCCCAGCGCGTTTCGATGGGAAACCCCGGATGGACCAGGACCACCCAGCGTTCTCCGGTCACGGTCAGGGCGGCCACGTCCTCCCCTCGCCCGCGCACCCGGGCGGTCGGCGCAAAGAAAAAGAACGGCACGTCGCTGCCCAGGACCTGGCCCACGGCCGCCATCTCATGGTCGGACCAGCCCAGCGCGAGCAGGCGATTCAATCCGACAATCGTGGCCGCGGCGTCACTGCTGCCCCCACCCAGCCCGGCGGACACCGGAATGCGCTTCGTGATCCGGATTTCGAGCCCCACGGCCCGATCGCCTTGCAGGCCGGCGCGCTCGAGGACGAGGGTGGCTGCGCGGTGGACCAGATTCCGACCATCGGTCGGCAGCGTGGCATCGTCGCAGACCAGGCTGAGTCCGGCCGATCCTGGTCGCAACCGGATTCGAAGCTCATCCTCCAGTCCGACTGTCTGCATCAGCGACCAGAGGTTATGGTAGCCATCAGGGCGGCGATCCAGCACCCGGAGGATCAGATTCACCTTCGCCGGCGCCCTGACCA
>JAHRHE010000230.1 GCA_020027965.1 Nitrospirota bacterium
CCCCACTGGCAGAGCCCCACCGCATGTCCGGCGCCTCGCCCCGAGAGCACGATGTCCCGCCCCACGGTGTCAATTTCGAACTGGGTACTGGGGATGACCGTATAGCCGACCACTCGGCGCAGGTCCTCGCCGCGCAGGACCAGCTCCCCCTGGGAATGCAGAATCCGGACACGCGTCACACGCCCCGCGGAACTGTACGCGAAGGTCGTCAGCGTCGCAATCGTGCCGACGCTCATCCCATAACGCCGGAGCCCGTTCTCAAGGTCTTCGATCTTGAACGCGGCGCGCCACTGATAGTACGGCGAATTCGTGTCGAAGGGGCAGTCCACCCCCTTCAAATACGGCAGGTCTTTATCCCAGACATTGAGGGCATCCTCGGTGGGGCCGGCGGCGGTCGAGGAGAAGGCCGCCAGGACCGGCGCGTTCTGGTGGGTCAGGATGAGTCCCCGGGTGGACTCCACGGCCTGTTGCACCCGTTCATCGAGCCCCTGACGCCCGCGATAGACCTGATCCTGAGTGCTCGCGACGAGGTCATACTCGCGACCCGCCACGGCCTGCCGCTGGTAGACCGCGTAGGTCCGCGTCGCGACTGACTGCGCGCGCAGCGCCTCCGGGTGCCAACCGGAACTCATCTCCGCGGGCAGGACACCCTTCACATACTCTTCCAGATCCAATTCGTTGACGATCATCAGCCCGCGGCCACGGGTTGAAACCTTCAGCGTCCCGCCCACGACGAGGGACGTGCCGGGGGATGGCAGGCGGCTGCCATCCACGGGACCGGCGCTCGGGAGGAGGGGCTGGCCTTCCTTCGGCCGGACGGTACGCGGGTCTGACGCGGGGGGTCCGGGCGTGACGGTGAGGTCCTGGTCGCGTCCCCGGATCGTCACGCTGTCCCCGCGAACGCGCTGGCCGTTGACCGTGATCCCCCCGGCCACCGTCGCCACCACCAACGGGCTCGGGAGGACCCGGGTCTCGCCGCTCGAAGAGCGGACGGCGACCCCACGGTCCGCCAACACCTCGACCTGCTGGACGTCCTCGAACAACATCACACGGATCAGCTCGGTCGCCCCCACCGAGGCCGCCAGCAGCAGCACGCACGCCATCGAGCAAGTTGCAATCAGGATACGCATCGGCTCACCGTCTGGAGAGCAGGTAGAGCAGTACGCTGACCAGGATGCTGATCAGGAGACTGGTCGCGAGAGGGACATAGAGGGTGAAATGATCCCGTTTGATGAGGAGATCGCCGGGCAACTTGCCGAACCACCCCAAGCCTCCCCCCGTTCCGGTGAGCTTGTCCGCGAGGATCAAGACCAGGCCCACCAGGGCCAGAAGACCGCCGAAGACGAGAAACGCTTTTCCGACATCGGCCCATTCGGGCATGTCTCACCCGCGCGTTAGGAGCTAACCAAGAGTTCGGCAATCTGGACGGCATTCAGGGCCGCTCCCTTCCTCAGATTATCCGCCACGATCCAGAGGTTCAACCCGTTCGGGATCGACTCATCTTCGCGGATGCGACCGACGTACACCTCGTCTTTGCCCACCACATCCAGCGGCATCGGATAAATCTTCCGCGCGGGATCATCGTACACCAACACCCCGGGAGCGGCAGAAAGGATCGCGCGGGCTTCATTCGCGGTGAGCTTGCGCTCCGTCTCGATGTTGACCGATTCCGAGTGGCCGATATACACCGGCACCCGCACGGTGGTCGCGGTGATCTGGATCGTGTGATCTCCCATGATCTTCCTGGTTTCGTGGACCAGCTTCATCTCTTCTTTCGTATAGCCGGTCGGCAGGAACTCATCGATCTGCGGCAGGCAATTGAAGGCAATCTGGAATGGATACACCTGCGGCTGCGCCTCTTTGAACCCGAGCAGATCCCGGCACTCGTCCATCAATTCATCCATCGCTTCCTTGCCCGTACCGGAGACCGACTGAAAGGTCGTCACCACGATCCGCTTCAACCGGGCCTGATCATGCAGGGGCTTCAGCGCGACGACCATCTGGGTGGTGGAGCAGTTCGGGTTCGCAATGATGCCCCGGTGACGCGACACCTCCTGAGGATTTACCTCAGGCACGATGAGCGGCACGTCCTGGTTCATGCGCCAGGCCGCGCTGTTATCGATGACGACTGCGCCGGCCTTCGCCGCTACAGGGGCAAATTCTTTGCTGACCTCGCTGCCCGCCGAAAAGAGCGCCAGATCGATCCCCTTGAAGGAGTCCGGTGCCAGGACCATGATCGCAAGCTCTTCACCGCGGAAGGACACCGTCCCGCCGGCCGACCGTGAGGAGGCGAGCGGGAGCAGCGTCTGGACCGGAAACTTACGCGCTTCCAGCACCTCGAGCATCTCGGCGCCGACGGCGCCGGTCACCCCGACCACCGCCACGTTATAGGCCGGCTTCTTCTTTAACACTGCCCTCTCCTGCCCCCATTGCAATTGTGCATTCTACATTTTTAATTCGTCATTTCGCCGCTCATGCGGCGATGCAGCGGATGCGGTGATTGAACGTGTCCGCGATGTAGAGGTTGCCCCGCCGGTCGATCGCCACGCCAAAGGGATAGTTCAGGCTGCAGGCGTGTGGTGGGCCGCCATCGCCCGCGAACTGCGCCAGGCCGTTGCCAGCTACCAAGACGATGATCTTCCGCCGGCAGTCCCACCGCCGGATCAGATGGCTGTCGGAATCCGTGATCAGGAGATGGCCATTACGGTCCAGGGCGATGCTATGCGGACGGGACAGGCTCGTGGAGAACTCATGGGGCTGGCCCTGATACCGGTATTCGCCTCCGTCCCCGGCCACCGTGCTGATTGCTCCCGACATCGGATCGACCCTCCGGATTCGGCCATTGAAGGTATCCGCAATATAGAGCGCGCCGTCCTGCCCGAGGGCGAGCCCGCTCGGCCCGGCCAGCCCGGCCTCTGCTGCGAGGCCTCCATCGCCGGTGTAGCCGGCTTCGCCGGTGCCCACCACGGTGGTGATGATCCCGGTAGCCAGATCCACCTTTCGAACCCGGTGGTTGCTCTGATCGGCGATGTAGAGCTGGCCCTTGCCATCCACCGCCAGAGCCGATGGTTCGTTCAGCGCGGCGGCCACGGCCAGTCCCCCGTCGCCCGAGCAGCGGTGCTGGCCCGTCCCCGCAATGGTCGTGATCAGTCCCGTCTTCCCGTCCACCTTCCGGACTCTGTGGTTCATCGTGTCGGCCACGTACAGGTTGCCGTC
>JAHRHE010000231.1 GCA_020027965.1 Nitrospirota bacterium
TCGGGATCGTGCAGGATGAGCGCAATGAATTCGAACTGTACAACTGAAGGAAGTCGTTTGGCGAGGTCTCGAAACAAGGCGGTGAGGTCGCGGTGTGACGCAATGGATTCGGACACCTCCAGGAGAAGCCGCAACCGATCACGATCCCGGCTCAGCTCCTCGTGATGGAGTACGTTGTCCACAGCAACCGCGACTTGTTTGCCGATCTGCTGGAGGAATTCTACGTCCGCCTCACCGTAGGCCTCCTTCTCCAAGCTCGCAAATCCCATAGCTCCCAGCCGTCGCAGTGCCGTGGTCAGGGGAACGACGCAGAAGGAATTGATGCCGTCTTCCTGCATGAACTGGGTGACCTTCGGCCAGCGACGTTCTTCGGCAAGATTCGGAACGAGGAGGGGCTGCTGCGTTTGCCAGACCAATCCGGCTGGAGTCTCTTCAACCGGCTCTTCATGGCCACCCACGATGTCAGCCGGAACATTCGCCTGGAGAGTATGTAGCCGCATCACGTTGCGCTCGGGATCGTGTAAGGACAGGGCCACGAAATTCACTTGGACCACACGAGGAAGGCGCTGGGCGAGATCTCGAAACAGGTCAGTCAGATCGCGGTGTGACGCGATGGCTTCCGAGACCTCAAGGAGGGCAAGGTTTCGCTCGATCAACGCATCACTCATAGCGGGTTAGTATAGCCGATTGGCTCCTCGCTGCTCAAATGGTGCTCACACAGTCACCTGCCATGGCACTGATGAGGCTGACGTGACCGCAGAACGGCCCGGCGCAATGCATGTACAGAACCTTCGGCGATGCGGTATGATGAGGGCTCTTTGCTTAGGCAAGAAGCACGGATACGTGTGATGGCCACGCAGACCCCCCCCGCTGGACAACCGCCTGCCGGCGCAGGAAAGCCGTCCAATGGCGAATCGGAAACGGCACGGGATGTCGAGCTGCTCAAGGTGGTAGTGACTCGCGACGGGCAGAAAGTGACCGCCCAGTGGGCGATTCACCCTCAAATTAAGCACGACCTGCAACCTGATGAATGGAAAGAGCTCTCAGACATCATGACCCAGGTCACGAACCTTGTGGGCACCCGCTTCGCCCAAGTGCTGTCCGAAACAGAGCCCGACAAACCTGGTACGGCATGACCGCGAGGCAGTGTCGAGTTTTGAATTGTGAGTTCTGAGTTTTCAAGAGCCATCACTCAAAACTTATAACTACAAACTCTCAACTTGGAGAATATCAATGGACACCTATTATCATCCTCAAGACCTGGGGAAATTCGCGGACATGGGAAAGGGGAACAAGGAGTTATGGGACAAGTTCATGAGTTATTACAGTGCCGTCTTTGCGGAGGGGACGCTCACTGAGCGGGAGAAGGCCCTGATCGCACTCGGTGTGGCCCACGCCGTGCAATGTCCATATTGCATTGACGCCTACACGCAGGCCTGCCTGGAGAAAGGCTCGAACGTCGAAGAGATGACCGAGGCGGTCCACGTCGCCTGCGCGATTCGCGGCGGCGCCTCGCTGGTCCACGGCGTCCAGATGAGGAATGTGACGCAGAAGCTGTCGATGTGATGGGCAGGCGTGGAATGGACCTGGACGCCCGTCCGGCACCACCCCTTTAAAAATAGCTTTGGCGCCGTGGTTAATGGGGGGAGGGTAGGTAGCCGTTTTCGCGAAACCACACGAGCGCGTCGCGGATGGCCGGCTCGACCGGATTCCTGGGGTAATCCAGCTCGCGAATCGCCTTCGAGCAATCGTATTGCTGCATGTGCCGCAGCATCTCCACGAAGAACCCGGGAACCGGGGCCTGTCTTCTGAGAATTGTCCTGAAGGCCCAGTCTCCTAACTTCGATCCGTACCGCGCCAGCGCAAACGGGACCGCGACCATCGGCGCCATGACTCCCGCGATGCGCGCGATTAGCTCGTTCAGCTCCTTTTGCGTCGTGTTCCAGTTCCCCAGAATGTACCGCTCTCCTACTCGCCCTCGTTCGGCCGCCTTGATCAGCCCGGCGGCCACATCCCGCACATCAATCACGTTGACCAGTCCTTGAATATAGGCGGGCATCTGCCGGCGCGCGATCATGAGAATCTGGGTGCCACTCGTGGGCTTGCTGTCGTAAGGCCCGAAGAAGGCGGTCGGGTTCACGACTACGGCGGGGAGTCCATCTCGGGCCGCCTCCAGGACCGTCTTCTCCATCGCGGCCTTGGACATCAGGTAGGGATTATCAGGGTACAGAGAGCCAAAGGGACAGGTTTCGTCCGCGAGTCGAGTCCGGTCCGTGGGGAATCCGATGGTTGTGAGCGTGCTGGTGAAGACGAGGCGCTCCACCGTTGCGCGCCGGACGGCCTCCAGCAGATTCCGCGTCTCGACCAACGCCTGGGCAGTGGCGGTTTCGACCGGAATTGTATGCGGCGGGTAATAGCTGGCGGTCTGGTAGACAATCTTGACGCCGTCACAGGCGCGGCAAAGCGAGCCGAGATTGTTGAGGTCGCCCTGAACGGATTCGACGTTCAGGCCACGCAGGGTGAGGAGGTGGCTGGTCGGACGGACCAGCGCGCGGACTTGATCTCCTCTGAGAAGGAGCGCCCGCACGAGGTTGGCGCCGAGCTGCCCGGTCGCGCCGAGGACCAACACCTTCATCTAGGCCACCGATGACTTGTTACGCTACTTCTTCTCCTTCATCTTGTTCGGGTCTTGATATACCATCAGATGCGCGAATGGGGTTCCGTCAAACATGATCCAGACGCCGGACGGATTGGGACGGCTGGGGAGCCTTGTGTCGGCAGAAGTGAACGGCCACATCAACATCCAGTGCGGCGGCTCCTTCACACGCTTGGCGCCCGGTTCTTTATTCATCAAGATCTTTCCGTCCTTCTCCCAGTGATAGCCGCCATGCGCCATGTAGGAAATACCGGGCACTGTATTGCTTGGCTTCTCTGCCTTACTCAGAAAGGACTCGATAAATTGGCCGACGGCAGCGTCGAAGCAGATCGGATCAGGCTCCGGGTCATTCTCGAGCGCAGGCAGGCAGTTGAACCCGTTGGCGCTCTTCTTGACTTCCATCAGCTTCCCATCTTCACCCAGAAACATGACGCCTGCCTCTTTGGCGATACTGGTAGGTGCGGCGCTCAGCGCCAGCTTGATCTGTTCCTCCTGGGACATGGATTTGAGGTCCTTGCCGCTTTTTTTTGGCCCTTTCCCGGCAGCCACCGCCACCGGATGTTGAATGAGCACACTACCCATTCAACGCTTAACCATTTCACATCGCGCACTCATCACTGTCAAGAGGCTTTGAAAGATTGGAACGCACGATCAGCCTTGGCCGCCATATAGAAATCGCTCTCGGTCAAGCCGTTAATCTTGTGGGTCCAGAGCTCGACTTTGCACTTGCCCCAGGCGAGATACAGATCCGGGTGATGGCCTTCCGCCTCCGCGACCGCCCCGACCTTCAGCCGCGCTCGAGTTGCTTCAACATTCCCTCTGCCTTGGCTCGTTCCATGGGAGGAACACCACCACGGCACGGTACGCATTTGTTGTCCGCAAGGCTCATACAGATCTCCTCCTCAAAAGACCGATTAGTAAAACAAACCCATTCTAAATGGGCTTGGCCAGCCTGGCAAGAACGCGGCAGCGAGGTCAGTCGCTCTCGTCAGGCGAACCCCCAGACCTGGCGAGGTCGTCCGTCTTAATCTTATCGGGGTTGAACTTGGCGGCGGCCTTGGTCATTCGGTCCAGCGCCTCATCAAAGGACAGGGGCGGCGCCTCCTTCGGGCGGAAGCGGATCGGATTCACTCGCGCCACGACAAAGCTCTTGAGATAGGGGCTGGTCATCCCCTTGGCCTTCAAGGCCTCGACCTGCTGCACCACAAGATCGTCTAGGGCCAGGACAGTCTTGGCGCGCTGCTCCCGAAGCTTTATGGCGGCGCGCAGGGGCTGCTTCAAGAATTCGTCCACGCGCTTCAGGACCGGATGATAAGCCCCTCCGCTGAAGCGGGGACGCTCTTCATAGCAGAGGCCCAGCGTAATCAGCGCCGGCTCCTCGAACTCCAGCGCGTAGGTCTCCTCGGCGGTGTCATCCAGCCGGGCCAGCTCCTTGTACATGCGGATCACTTCCAGCGCCTTCTCCCGCAGATTGTGCGCCTTCTCGGTGTTCAGCGCCAGGATCTGATAGGCCGCGGCCGCCTCCGGCACCACGATCGCGACGATACTCTTTGCGCCCAGAGTCTTCATGGCCGACAGCCGGTGATGTCCATTCGGCGTCCAATATTTGGCAGAGCCTTCAGCGG
>JAHRHE010000232.1 GCA_020027965.1 Nitrospirota bacterium
AAGCGCCCCCTCCATGCCTCGCTCGACTTCAACAACTACGGGTTCAATACGATCTCCCGCTACCGGTTCGGCGCCGGCATTGAAGCGGGCAATGTGCTCTTCGACGGAGCCACGCTGAACCTCAACGGGATCATCGGCAACCATCCAGACCAACTCCTCTTTGTGACCGGTGCGTACTCCATGCCCATCAGCGCCCATGGAACAAGACTAATCGCCTCAGGTTCAGGCGGAAAATTCAACGTCGGAGCAGAACTGGCCGTCCTTGGGATCGAGGGAACAATCCAGACGTTGGACGTTTCGGTGACACATCCGTTCATCAAGACCCGCTTCCAGTCGTTCCTCGCCGAGTTTGGCTTTGCGGCCAAGGACAACCGCCTGACCACCCTGGGCGCCACCACCGGTGATGATCACATCCGGCTGTTGAAGCTGGGACTCAACTACGATCGGGTGGATCGCACGGGCCGCAACTTCCTGTCATTGTATGGCTTTCAGGGCCTCGGTGAAGCCTTCGGCGGCATGGCGAACAACGACCCGCAGGCAACCCGACAGGGCGCGGATGACCGGTTCACGAAGGCGACCATCCAAGCGGGGAGAATCCAGAGCCTGGGAGGCGATAATCTGCTGATCTTGCGTGGGTCCGGGCAGGTCAGCACGTCTCCCTTGGTGGTCATCGAACAATTCCTGCTCGGCGGCCCTGATTCTGTCCGGGGGTATCAATTGGGTGAGCGATTTGTTGATGAAGGGTTTGCCGTGACCGCTGAAGTGCGGGTGCCCTTCTTCCCCTCGGTCGTCCCCTCGACCCAGGTCGCGACCTTTATCGATTACGGTGCCGGCCTCCTCAAAGACCCTGCGCCGGGCGAAGACAGGCACTCAAGCCTGACCGGAACTGGCGTCGCGATGTACACCACGCTGCCAGACTATGACTCTACCCTGCGCGTCGACCTCGGATTTCCCCTCGGGCCTACGCCCATTGGCGGTACCCTGGACGGAGACCGCTCACCAACTGTGTATTTACAGGCCACTGTGCGATTTTAGCGCATGCTGCCCTCGGGGAGGATTCTCTTGGTGGGACTCCCTCTGGGTCAGGTTTTTCTCTTTTCCTGCGCTACACTTATAGATTGGTGACTCTTCAGGGGAGACCAAAGCGGCCCCATGGGGGACAGATGACACGGCGTTCTAAGTCGTTGAAATTCCTAGCTGGACTGCTCATTCTGCTCCAGCTCTGGATGCCGTTGGTTGCAGCAGCCCTCCCCCAAGGGGGGCAGGTGGCCGGGGGGCAGGCCACCATCCAGCAGGCCTCGCCCCAGAAGCTCCACATTCAACAGGGTTCGGATCGGGCCATTCTCAACTGGCAGCAATTCTCGATCGCTACGGGCGAGACCGTCCAGTACTTCCAGCCGTCGGTGAACTCAGTCGCCTTGAATCGGGTCATCGGCGCCGACCCCTCCGTGATCCTCGGCCAGCTCCTGGCCAACGGGCGGATCTTCCTGGTCAACCCCAACGGGATCCTCTTCGGCGCCGGTGCCGTCGTGAACGTCGGGGGGCTGCTGGCCACCACCCTGCGCATCCAGGACTCGGATTTCATGGCCGGCAGGTACTCCTTCGCGCAAGATCCCACCAGGGCCTTGAAGACGGTCATCAACGAGGGAGAGATTCACGTCTCCGATCATGGATTCGTCGTGCTTGTTGCGCCAGGGGTTGCCAACGAGGGCTTGATCGTCGCTAACCTTGGTACTGCGGTGCTGGGCTCAGGCGAACGGTTGGTGCTGGATCTGATGGGGGATGGCCTCATCAACTACGCCATCAGCGGCAAGGTTCTGGAGCAGGTCAAGGGGCCGGATGGCACCCCGCTCACCTCGGCGGTGCGGAATGCGGGGACCATTCAGGCCGATGGCGGCAAGGTCATCATGGAGGCGAAGGCCTCGAACGACATATTCGCGTCGGTCGTGAATCAAAGCGGGGTCGTTCGGGCGCGTAGCCTCATCAACCATGGCGGAACCGTCAAGCTCATCGGAGGCGACGAGACGCTCGCGGTCGCGACGGAGGCCGGGGCCATGCGGCCGGCCGGCGAGGTGAGCGGAATCGTCAGCAACACCGGAACGATTGATGTGTCGGCTGCTCAGCCGGGCGCGGCGCTAGGCTCGGTGTTGCTGGTAGGCGAGCGCGTAGGCCAGCTCGGGGTCATTGACGCGCGCGGCGCGGACAATGCCCCCGGAGGCGATGTGGTCATCACTTCGACCGCACGGACTCTCCTGTCGAATAACAGCCTCACGGACGTGAGCGGCCTGGGGAACTCATCAGCCGGCACCGTCCGGATCTGGTCCGATCGGGACACCTTCTTCACGACAGGCTCGACGATCCTGGCCAGGGGTGGCGAGACGGGCGGTAACGGCGGATTCGTGGAAGTCTCGGGGAAAGAGAACCTCGCATTTTACGGGTCGGTCAACACCAGCGCGCCCTTCGGGCTGATGGGCACCTTGCTCTTGGACCCTACGACCATCACGATCCTTGATGGGGCCGGCCCCGGCACGCAGGATCCCAACCTGACCGCAGACAATCAAGTGCTCGCGGGCAACGGAGATATCGGCGCCAATACGATCGCGGAAGCGACGCTCGAAGGTCTGGCGGCGGCGGCCAACGTCGTGTTGGAAGCGACGGGCCAGATCACGCTGAATAACCTGAGCGACAACGTGCTCGATATGGCGCAGACCGGTGCCGGCAGCTTGACCATCCGCTCGACGATGAGCGGCGGCGTGACCTTCGTGGATTCGGCGGATACGATCCAGACCGCAGGCGGTGCCATCACCTTGCAAGCGCAGGGGACCGGCAGTCTCTCCAACATTGGCGGGCTGACTTCCAGTGGCGGCGCGATCACGCTGGAGGCCGCCGCCGGCTCGACCATTATCGGACCGATCTCGGCGGGCGGCGGCGCCGTGACGGTGCAGGGAGCCGGCAATCAAACCATCAGCGGCGTTATCAGCGGAGCAGGCACGACCTTGACCAAAAATGGAGCCGGCACCCTGACCCTGTCCGGCGCCAACACCTACACAGGCCTGACCACGATCAACACCGGCATCGTGGACGTCCAGAACAACACGGCGCTCGGCACCGTGGCTGGTGCGACAAGCGTGGCCAGTGGCGCCGCTGTGCAAATCAACGGCACCGGGTTAACCATCGCTGAGCCCATCACCTTAATT
>JAHRHE010000233.1 GCA_020027965.1 Nitrospirota bacterium
GTGGTGAATCCACGTCGAGTAGAAGCTGATCTGACGCGGCAGCGTGATGGACGTGCAGTCGAAGTGCTCATTGCGCCGAAATAGCTCCCGGGCGACCAGCAGCCAACGCCAGGTCGCCCGCGATGGGTCCTGGAATAGCGACTCTGCCATGCTACGTGCTGCCTGGCGCGACGGCACCTCTCCTGACCAACGCTCTCCAACCATCGGCTTCCGCGGCGCGAAGTCCCCCCACTGATCCCAAGAACACGGCTCCACGGACCACATGTCACAACTCTGCGCAGAAGACGCGGGGGAGGCGGAGGGCCGCAGCGCATCGAGTTCGGCGGCGGTCGAGCGAGTGGTCCAGCGGTCGGAAGGGCGTAGTTGAGTTGTACCGATTGACGCGGGGTTCAGCTTACTACTTCCTGCCCTGGCATTGACAGCCCACTGCGCGCACGTCGTGAACCCCGTTCCACGGCTTCACCCCGTTTCTCGATCGGAGAACGGGGTGAAGTCGGAGAGGTCTTGGGCGGCGTGGCGGCGATAACTACTTCCATAATCCGGCTGCTTTCTTTGATTCGATTCGCGATTGCTCAGCTGCATCAAACTTTGACAGGAAATCCAGGCCCGTTTCCGCCTCCACCAGGTCCACTGAGACAATGTAATGCGGCAAACCCTCGGTTCGTAACTCGTCATTCGGCATCATAAACGCGATGGCTTCTTTTGCCTTAGGGTCGAAGATAATCTTATAGAAATGTGACGGGATCGCGACGTCGTTCTCTCCAATTGTCTCGAAGGCATCTACCTGTTCGTCATAAATTGGTCCAGTATAGACATACAGCTCGCCACGTTTTTTAGCCCATTCACGGACTTTCTCTTCTAATTGTGCCCAAATTCCACGGTTCATATGTCGCCCAACCTGGGGAGCCACGTTGGACAGGTAAAAGCTCTGTTTGTACGCCTCGAGATCCCATCGCATATCTCCAGGGGGGGCCATATTTCCGCGGTCATAGCCGCTATTTTTGTAATCGGCTAATTCGGCTCGTCTGCCTGGAGGAAGATCAGGGTCGGGCTGGAAGTAATTTTTCCGATCCATCCGTGCGCTCGCATTCTCGGGGGTCAGGTGCTCAGCGACCCAATCCGGAGTTTTGCGGTCCGGGTTGTGGGCGAGGGCATAGCCTTTGCGACACAGGAGATCACCCTCTGCGCTCGGGATGCCATACTTGAGGTATTCCTGGCACTTGTCGAGCGGTTCTGCGTATGCGAGAGCGGTCAGGAGCATGAGTAGAAGAAACGAGGTGGCGGTTCTGGCAGGAACCCTCATCTTTCCCTCCTCTAACTTGATAAGCGGTGAGCCCGGTGCCAGCATGGCCTCCAGTGTGAGAAGGCTGGTCGGCTCACACAGGCCTTCATGGGATGGCTATTTCTGCTTCGCGATGAGGAGAGCTTCTGAGTCATGATACCTCGGGCCTTTGTTTGCGGGGGCGAAAGACCTCCCCACATCGCAGGCACAGAAAGTACTGCTCGAGGTTGCTCTCCCACTTCGCCCGCTTGTCACGGTAGTTCATCCGAGCCCTGAACCCAACGCCCAGCCATCCCAGGACCAGGGGCAATAGTGAGAAGAGCTTGTACCCCTCGGGAAGGATCACATAGGTCAAGGCGCCGAGGACAAGCCCGACAAACAAGCCGGTCGTATAGGCCCACGGCGGGTGAGGGCGCTCCAGCCCTTCCAAGGCAAACGCCTGCCCGAGAAAACCACCGTCACCATAAAACCGCCGCAGGAGACTCAGGCGTTGGGTCCGGTCGGTCCCGCATGATGGGCATGTCAGATCGAAATGAGGCACAGCTCACTCATGAGGGATGGATTCATCAAGCAGGATGGTCAAGCGGACCGGCCCGGCTTCAGCAGCGTGGATTGAGAGAACTCAAGCATCCGCAAGGCCTCCTCGCGGGTGACGGTGGGAAAGTGTCATGAGATGCCCTCTGGTCGTCGACAAGTATAGTCCAACTCGGAGTCCCGGTCTACATGCTGGCGCATTCTCTTGCCACATCCTGCATTGACACTGATCTGATGGGGCTGTAGGATTTTCTCATACAGAGGAGGATCGATGAAGCGGACGCGGGGGCCTGTGACGGTGTCGGTGCCACCGGACCTGACGACCAGGTTCGAAGAGCTGGCCAGGGCCGAGGCCAAAAACAAAAGCCAGCTCTTCCGGGATATGTTCACCACCTATGAGCGGCGCCGGCAGGAAAAGGAGTTCGTCGGGCTCCAGCGATACGGCGTCAAGCAAGCGCGCATGAAGGGCATCCTCACTGAAGCCGATGTCGAGGCCCTGGTGTTTCAGGGCCGCTAGCCCGGGTTATTTATGACGGTTCGTCGCGAAATCGTGCAGACGCCAAGCGAAACGGGCGCGTGGAGCCGCGAAGGACCGAGGCGTACTCTTCTGGAGTACGTTGAGGGACTGAGGGGCGAGCCCGCCCGGTGCAGCGGCGTATCCGCGATTGCAGCAGAAGCGTTCATGAATAATCCGGGCTAACTATGCGGGTCGTCTTTGATACGAACATCTTCATCTCAGCCTTCGCGATCCCGGGTGGCAATGCCGAAGAAGTCCACCTCCATGCCATCCAGGGAACGTTCGAGTTAATCACCGCCGTCGCCATCCTGACCGACACAGTCGAGACCCTCCAAGCCAAGTTTGACTGGTCCTACGACAAGGCAAAACAACTTGTCCAAACGATCAGTCGGACTGCCACGGTGCTGAAGACCCGGCCACACCTCCATGTGCTTCAGGATGAACGCGATAACCGGATTCTGGAATGTGCTATGGCGGCGCAGGCGGGTTACCTCGTGACCGGCAACCGCCACCTCCTGGCCCTGCAACGCTACAAGAGCACCCTGCTGCTCCCCCTCGCTGAATTTCTAGCGTTGCTCAGAAAGGCATGAGGCCTATGTTCGCACAGACACAAGGCTCCGCGGACGGACGGGGGCAGCAGCGCGTCGAGTTCGGGCGCGGGAATGTCGAGGCAGGCCTTGTTCAATCGTCCGTTAAGATTTTAACTGGGGAATCCTGGCCAGAAAGGCGGGCATGGCATTCCAGATATAGTCAACGACGGAGACGATATAGTCGCGGGCCGACTCCGGGTTAACGGGCCAGTCCCATATCGCCTCGTGAATATCGAGAACGGGTTCTTCCCGTTCGTAGCAAATCTGGTTA
>JAHRHE010000234.1 GCA_020027965.1 Nitrospirota bacterium
CCAGTGTGTCGTCGTCAAGGACCGGGTCGTGGTGGCGGTTGAGGCGGTCGAGGGAACGGACGAAGCAATTCGCCGCGGAGGCGTGCTGGCTGGAGAGGGCGCTGTCGTGGTCAAGCGAAGCAAGCCACAGCAAGACCTCCGCTTTGATCTCCCGGCAGTGGGTCCGGCCACAGTCGAGGCCATGGCGTCGGTCAAGGCAACGGTCCTTGCTTTGGAGGCGGATCGGAGCGTGCTCCTGGACCGAGGCGAAACGCTGCGCAAGGCTGAACGAGCGGGAATCGCGATCGTCGGCCTGCTGGGAGACGTTAATCGTTAAACGTTGTTCGTTAACCGAGATGAACTCTCAATATGTCAAGCTCCACCTTTACGCTAAACGGTTAACGATTCACGATTAACGGGGTCTATGCGAAAGCTAAGAGTGGGTGTCATCGGCGTGGGACATCTGGGGCAGCATCATGCCCGCCTCTACGCCAGCCTGCCTGGATCGATGCTGGCCGGTGTGATGGACATCAAGCCGGATCGCGCTCGGTTGATCGGGGAACGGCATGGAGTCCCTGTCCATCCCAATCCAGAGGCCCTCCTGGAACAGGTGGATGCCGTCAGCGTGGCGGTCCCGACCTCAGCCCACCACGCAGTCGTCAAGACCTGTCTGGACGCTGGCGTGCACGTGCTGGTCGAAAAGCCGATTGCGGTCACGCCGGTCGAGGCGCAGGAGCTAGTAGAGTTGGCGCGGAAGCGCGGCTGTGTCCTGCAAGTCGGTCACGTGGAGCGGTTCAACCCAGTGGTCCGGGCGGTGCGTCCCTCGATCGGAAAACCTGGCTTCATCGAATGTCACCGCCTGAGTCCATTCGGAGAACGGGGAACAGATGTCGATGTGGTGCTTGACCTGATGATTCACGATTTGGACATGGTCCTGTCGTTTGGGCCCGGGCCTGTTGAGGAGGTTCGCGCCGCCGGTGTGCCGGTCCTTTCCTCGACCATTGATATCGCCAATGCCAGGATTGCATTTGGCAGTGGGTGCGTCGCGAACTTGACCGCCAGCCGCGTCTCAATGACTCGCCAGCGGCGGCTTCGCCTCTTTCAGCGGGACGCGTATGTCTCCGTTGATTATCACACACGTCAGGGGGTGATCTGTCGTCGGGTGGTGCGACCAGGGGAACCGCCGAAGATCGAGGTCGAACAGGTACGGGGAGGGGATGAGGAACCCCTCAAGTTGCAACTCGCGGCCTTCTTGCAAGCCGTCGCCGCCGGCACGCCTCCCATAGTCTCCGGCGAGGACGGCGCAGCGGCGCTGACCCTGGCTCACCAGGTCCTGGATGCGATCGGTACGTTCGTGCGTCGCCACACCGAGAGCGGAGGGCGAAGGTAAAAGGTCAAAGTGGAAAAGTCCGTACTTTTTACCTTTTAACTCTTCACGTTAACATTACGACTATGCGACGGATTTTCATCGTGACCGGCGAGGCCTCGGGCGATCTACACGGCGCGAATCTGGCCAAAGCCCTAAAGGCGCTGGACCCGGGCCTCTCGCTGCTAGGGGTCGGCGGGTCGCGTATGCGGGCCGCTGGCGTCAAACTGGTTCAGGGCATCGGCCAGCTTGACGTCATCGGGTTGATCGGTCCCTCGGCGGTCTGGGCCCTGATCCAGCGGGTCGTGAGGGTGAGGCGAATTCTTCAGGAGGAACCGCTTGACTTAGTCGTGCTGATCGACAACCCCGGCCTCAACTTCCATTTCGCTCGTATGGCGAAAAAAGCCGGGCGGCGCGTCGTGTATTACATTGCACCACAGATCTGGGCTTGGCGGGCGCGCCGCATACGGTCGATGGTACGATGGGTGGATCACGTTGTGGTGATTCTGCCTTTTGAGAAGGATCTGTACTCTCGCGCTGGTGTCCCCTGCACGTTCGTTGGACATCCGTTACTGGACGAGGTGGCGCCGGTGTATGACCGGGATGAGCTCCGTAAGCGCTTTGAGTTGGATACTGCAGCTCCGGTGATCGGCCTGTTACCCGGCAGCCGGGAGGGCGAGATCCGAGCTCTCCTGCCGGTCATGCTCCAGGCCGGAGCTAGGCTGGCTGAGACGCATCCCGGGCTCCAGTTCGTCATCGCGGAAGCCCCTTCGATCCGAACTGGCCTGATCGAAGCACTGTCGGCCAGCGCCGGCATGAGCGTCCGCGTCATCAGGGACCAGGCCAACGAGGTGATGGCGGCCGCCGATTTGTTGTTGGTGGCATCGGGAACGGCCACGCTCCAGGCGGCCGTGGTCGGAACGCCTATGGTGATTACCTACCGCGTCTCCTGGTTCACCTATTGGATGGCACGCTGGCTGATGCTGGTCCGGTGGATTGGGCTAGTGAATATCGTGGCCGGGCGCCAGATTGTGACAGAACTTATCCAGCAGGAGGCCACGCCCGAGCGTCTGAGCGCGGAGGCAGCCCGCTTGCTCAGCGACCCAGCGTCTTACAATGAGATGCGCATGGCGTTGCGCGCCGTGCGGGCCTCACTCGGCGCAACAGGGGCGTCCCAACGTGCGGCGACAGTGATTCTGGCGGAGTGTCGAGCATGAGGTCGTTCCTACGGCTCATCCGCTATCTCAAGTCCCATCGCATCCGGCTCGCGGCAGCCCTCCTCTGTTCCGCGCTTGTGGCCGGCCTCACGGGTGTCTATGCCTGGCTGGTCCGTCCGGTGCTCGACGGCATCTTTATCAACAGGGACCAATTTCTGCTGATGGTCCTGCCAGCCGTGATTCTGGGCGTGGCCGTGCTCAAAGCGATTTTTAGCTACGGGCAGAATTATCTGATGAACTATGTGGGCACTCACGTCGTCGGGGATGTTCGTGAGGAGCTCTTCTTTCAGCTCATCCGGCTGCCGGTTGGGTTTCACGACGATAACACCTCCGGTCGCCTGGTGGCGCGGGTCATCAATGACGTGAATCTCATGGCGAATGCCGTTGCCAACGTGCTGCGGAATCTGGTCCAGGAAGGCTTGACCTTCATTGCAATGGTGGGGGTCATCTTTTACCAGAACTGGAAGCTCGCCGCGATGTCCGTGATCGTGATCCCATTGTCATTTTTCACCCTGGCTCGGACGGGCCAGCGTCTACGCCGGTTGGCGACGAGCGGGCAGGAAAAGATCGGCGATATGGCGTCCACCATGCAGGAGTCCCTCGCAGGCGTCCGTGTGGTGAAG
>JAHRHE010000235.1 GCA_020027965.1 Nitrospirota bacterium
AGGATGGCCTGGCCGTCGAAGGTGAGCACGTATTCGTCGCACCACATCCCCGGCGCATTGTACCGGCCGCCTGGCTGCTGTTCCCTGACCTGATACACCAAGATCGACTCGGCTGCCGGGCCGGTCTTGGTCAGGGCCGGCGGCCCCAGGCGCTGTTTGACCTCCTCCTGGGTTGCCCGATTTTCTGCCGATCGCAGATACGTGATCTCTTTCGCTTCGAACACCGCGCATCCCGTCAGTCCCACCACCGCAGTCATCGCAGAGAGCCAACGGAACGGCGTCATCTCGGACCTCCACACCAAACACCATGTGGGCGGCACTCAGGAACAACTCCGTTGTCCCTAGTGGCCAGGCGGAGTATAGACGACGGTCAGACTGTAATTGCCGGCCGCATACCCATGCACCATCACAAAGGCCTGGCTTGCCCCACTGGGAACATCGAGCGAGCAGGACTCCTCGGCTCCGGACAAGAATGGCCGGCAATTGAACCCTCCGGTCGTCCGAGTCGGAGCCTGGCCAAAGCGCACGTAGAGGTCCGGATCTCCTGCGCTCGCGTTCCCTTTCATCTTCGCTTCGAACAGGGTCCCTACGGCAACCGGGAACGGTCCGTACGCCTTTTCTTTATTGACGTTCACGTGTTGGTTCGGGAAGGCTTCAGACTTGACGCCGCAAGCTGGTGGCGTCGGCCCACCCGGGGCGTTGGGGCAGATGGCCGGATCAATCGGGAATCCCTCCGCCGCCCCGTACAAACAGGCCGCTCCATTCTTATCCAGATTCGTCAAGGTGAGGCTCCAATCTCCGCGTCCGTTGCATTGCGGATAGTGCATGACGGAGAACGGGTCGTAGTTTGTCAACGGACGCCAATTGTTATCCTCGAAGCAGGTCCCCGAATCCGGCCTTGTGTGTTCATGCCGAAACCCTAAGGTGTGGCCCAATTCGTGTCGCAGGATTCCGACCAGCTTCAGGGGCTCGCTGGGGTTCAATTGAAAGGCGGTTTCATCGATGAGCACGTTGCGGTCAGCACGCGGCTCGTTCGGAAAAAAGGCGCGGGCCAGGTATTGGCCATTGACGTTCACGGGCCGGACGTCGAAGACGACGTTCTGGTTGCCCGCGGTGCAGGTGTTGTCTTGCTCGGGGACGTGAATCATATCGACATCCGCGACGGCCTCCCAGGCGTCTCCTGCCGCCTTCATATCGGTGACCACCTGGTCGTAACGGCCGCCGAAGGTCTTACTGACACAATATGTCAGCCGCAGTTTTTCAAGACTGTTCCAGATCGTATCCTGCCCGCTCTCCTGGTTCACGATCAGGCCTCTCGGAATCGGTTCCGCTTGTATCTGCGTCTCGAAAAAGTCCTTGAGCTTTTTCTTGTTGAGGACCGGAGTATCGCCGTTCACGATGTATTTCCCCCCCTCGAATGGCTCCCGGTAGACCTTCGCCTCAAACTCCTCAAAACTTTTGTTTTTCCACTCCTCGCGCTTCTGCTTGGCGTTCTCCGCCAGCACCTCCTTGCCGACGTCCGGAGACACTCGGTCACCTGTCCTCCCGGTCGGTGTGGGTGCCGGAGAGCCCGTGATCTCGGCACACGCCTCGAAGCTCAACGAGATGATGATCGCCACTGCGCATGTGACCGCCTTGCTCGCTCCTGCATTCATCGGCTTTTCTCCTTTGTATGGGGGACGAGGGGATTCACGTCACGCTGTCAGGCCCCAGACCCTTGGGCTCCGCGTATCAAACGCGCGAAGGAGCTCTGACGGCACTAATCAGAGCACGGCTCCACGACGAGGTTCACCAACTCCACGCCCTGCATGAGCCGAGCGATCCGCTCCCGCATCTCCCGGGCCGCGTCGCTGTCGGTGAATTCTGCGCACAAGCGGGTTTCGCCCTCCAGGCCGATGCGTGTCTGCTTCAGCCCCACGACCTTTCCTTCCTGCTTCGCCTCCTCGAGCATGGCTCGCGCGTCTCGGAGCACGTTGCGTGCCGGTTCAGGCACCCCCTTCCCGCGCGAGAGCACATAGAGGGCAAAACTAGGGGTGGCGGGTTCAGCCTCACCAGCCTGGAGAGCGTACGCGCCTCCGTTGCCCCCCACGCAGGCCGTCGCCAGCAAGATGATCGGGATCAACGACGCAGATCTTGCCATCACACGTCCAGGCCTTGGCTGTCGGTTAGCATGATGTAGAAGCTGCTAGAGGAGAGCGGCCGGACGGCTCCCGGCCCTGCGTCAGCCGATGATCGTGACCACGGTCAGGATTTTCCCCACAGCTCTTCAAGACGCTGGGCTCGCCCGCAGTTGAATTTGTAAAACTTGTACCGGATGGGGTTCTTCTTATGAAAGTCTTGGTGGTATTCCTCGGCCGCGTAAAACGCCGAGGCGAGGACGATCTGAGTCACGATCGGCCCTCTGAAGGGCTTGGATTGCTCCACGGCCTGCTTCGATTCCTCCGCGAGCCGCTTCTGCTCGCTGTCGTGATAGAAGATCGCAGATCGGTACTGACTCCCGTGATCACAGAACTGCCGATCCGGGGTGGTGGGGTCGATGTTGCGCCAGAAGGCTTCCAGCAGCTTGCGATAACTGACCTTCGCCGGGTCGAAGATGACTTCCACCGCTTCGGCATGTCCCGTGATTCCTGCCGAGACCTGCTCGTAGCTGGGGTTGGCGACTTTGCCACCCGTATAACCTGACGTCACCGAGACCACGCCCTCCACGCCTTCGAAGACTTCCTCCATGCACCAGAAGCAGCCGCCGGCGAACACGGCCTTGGCGAGTTGGCGGCTCTCTGCCGCGTGACCGGCTGAGCCTGCAATGACAGCCCCAGCCACCATGACCGAGCCGATGATGAGCCATTCGAGCAACGGCGTGATTGTGAGGAGTTGGAGACCAGAAGGCCGGGCGTCAGGCATCGGGGTCGTCCTCTCAGTGAGCCACACGGCCGCTTATTCGATCAGGTCCAGCTTGATTCTCAGCTCCTTCAACTGGTCAGGACTGACCGGGGAAGGCGCGTCGGTCATCGGGCACTGGGCCTTCTGGGTTTTCGGGAACGCGATCACGTCGCGGATGGACTCCGCTCCACCGAGCAGCATGACTAGACGGTCCAGGCCGAAGGCGATGCCGCCGTGCGGAGGCGCGCCGTACTCCAGCGCTTCGAGCAGAAATCCGAACTTGGCCGCGGCTTCGTCCTTGCCG
>JAHRHE010000113.1 GCA_020027965.1 Nitrospirota bacterium
CTTCACTGCGCGCGTCCACCGAGCACTCTATCCACCTAGGCCCGGAACCAATAAATCCTGAGTGCGCGGTGCGCGAGCACAACGGGCAGCCCTGCCGCCACGCCCATCCTTACTTGTGCGCGCGACGTGCGAGCAGGCGAGCCAGCCATGCCACCGGGCCCCTCCATCCTGCCTTGACTTGTCGATTCGCCGTTTGCTAGACTGCGCTTCTAAGTACTTGAAACATCCAACGGTTTTCCCGCCTGATCGGCACACGGTTACACAATGAGGAACACGATGCAGAGGTGGCTGTTACTTGAGAGGCAAGGATCTGACTGCCTCCCTCTCCCTCTGACGCTCCGCGCTGAGGGCAACCCCGAGGAGTGGGGGGCGGGGCGCGCGGCTGAAGAGGAAGTCCTGCCCCCGGCTCCAGCCGGGGTCGTCGCCAAACCGGGCAACGGCCGGGTCACGATCACTTGGGAGCCTGTCCCGGACGCGATGTACTACAACCTGTATTTCCTGACTTCCAAGGGTGTCCAAATCAAGCCCTCCGAGCTCACACGCCCGATCGCCAGCGCAGCGGATTTCAATCCGATCATCGGCGTCAAAAAGGAGAAAGGGAACCTGATTGAAGGGGCCACGAGCCCGTATGTGCATGACGATCTCGCGAACGGGACCTGTTACCACTATGTGGTGACGGTGGTCACGCCGAATGGCGAAAGTCCGGAATCGGCAGAAGTAGTGGCAGTGCCTTCTCCCTATCTGGTCGCGATGATCTTTGGCAAGGCCGGTGTGGACGACGGGGAGTTCAACTCTCCGACCGGCATTGCGCTGGATGCGGACGGCAATCTGTACGTGGCCGATACCGACAACCATTCGATTCAGAAGTTCGACAAGGCAGGCACGTGCCTGGGGCGATGGGGCGGGGATCCGAGCCCCCAGGAAGGGCTGTTCTACTATCCGCGCGGGCTGGCGTGCGGGCCCGACGGCGTGGTCTACGTGGCGGATAGCGGCAACAACCGCGTCCAGAAGTTCGATGCGGACGGGAACTGCATGCACACCTGGGGCAAGTTTGGCTTTGCATGGCGCGGCGCGGACATGGGGAAATTCGACGTGCCGTGGGGCGTGGCGTCGGATCAGCAGGGGAACGTCTATATCTCCGATACGAGCAATGCGCGGATCCAGAAGTTTACCGCCGAGGCGGCTCCGCTCACGAAATGGGGCCGGGACGGGAGCTATGACGGCGCGTTTTTCTTCCCGCGGGGGATCGCGGTCGATTTCGTGGGCAATGTCTTCGTCGCGGATGAGGGGAACCACCGCGTGCAGAAATTCGACGCGCGTGGCAGTTTCCTCGCGAAGTGGGGGAAGGAGGGAAGCGGGCCGGGACAGTTCAAGGCGCCCTGGGGGATCGCCTGTGACGCGCTCGGGAACGTGTATGTGGTAGACAGTGGGAATCACCGGATTCAGAAATTCGACGGCAACGGCACGTTCCTCTGTGCCTGGGGCAATCGCGGGATCACCGAAGGCCAGTTGAACTTCCCGTCCGGCATCGCGGTCGACCAAGAAGGAAACCTCTATGTCGTGGACAGCGGCAACAATCGCGTGCTGAAGTACGTCCCGACGGAAGAGGAAATGAGCCGCCACACTCAGGCCGTCTCTCAGCCGACCTCAGACCTGCCCGCCCCCCGCGCCGTGGTGGTCAAGCCGGGCGATACCGAGACGACCCTGAGCTGGCTGGCGGTGCCGGGCGTCGTGTCGTACAACCTCTATTTCCAGACTGAGCCGAGCGTGAGCGTGCAGACCGCGACGCGGATTGAGGGCGTCACGAGCCCCTTTGTGCACACCGGACTGACCAACGATCAGCCGTACTATTATGCGCTGAGCGCTGTGAACGAGGGCGGACGCGAGAGCGGACTCTCGGAGGAAGTCACGGCCACGCCGGTGCTCATCGATATGACTGCCCCGCAGAGCGGCTACCTCGTGATCAACCATGGCGCCTTTATGACGAACTCGCCGGACGTGGTGGCGACGATCTCGGCCAATGATCTGGATACCGGCGTGGCGGCGTATTGGATCTCGGAGAGTCCGGTCGCGCCGACGGCCGGCCTGCCGGACTGGGTGGAGGTCACCCCCGAGCATAAATTCGGTGCCAGCATCCCCTTCACGCTGTCGCTTGGCGACGGTCAGAAGACCGTCTACGTCTGGTTCAAGGACGTCGGGAATAACATCTCGGCCCCCGCCAGCGCAACCATCTTGGTCAACACGTCCGGCTACCTCTGCGTGTCGAAGTGGGGCAAGGCCGGTCGCGGCGCCTCTCTCCTGCACGGCGGCGAGTTTATGAGCCCGATCTACGGGTTGGCCGTCAATCAGCAAGGGTCGTTGTTCGTCGTGGACAACGGCAACAACCGAGTCCAGAAGTTCGACAACAACGGGACTTTCATTATTCTGTGGGGCAACTTCGGGGCAGCCAACGGCAATTTCCACAACCCCACCGGGATCGCCTGTGATGCGCAGGGCGACGTGTACGTGGTGGATACGAATAACCATCGGGTGCAGAAGTTTGACGGCAAGATGGGCCATTACATCATGAAGTTCGGCTCGCGCGGCAACGGGGAGGGTCAGTTCACCTCACCCTGGGGAATCGCGGTGGACCGTGTGCGGGGCTATCTCTACGTCGTGGACAGCGCGAACTTCCGGGTACAGAAGTTCGACCCGACGGGCGAGTTCATCATGCAGTGGGGCAGCTTCGGCAATCACGACGGGCAGTTCTATTTTCCACGCGGGGTTGCGGTCGACCCGGCCGATGGCGCCGTGTACGTGGTCGATATGGGGAATCACCGAATTCAGAAGTTCGACACGAGTACCAATGTGCTCCCGCAGTTGCTCGCCAAATGGGGCGGATCGGCCGAGCCCGGACACGCGAGCAGTCCGCAGGCACAGGAGGCGGGCCAACTGCGCTCGCCCTGGGGCATCGCCGTGGACGGCAATGGGGATGTGTTCGTCACGGATACGGGCAACCAACGCGTGCAGAAATTCGACCGTGAAGGGAATTTCATCACGCAGTGGGGAGGATTCGGGGGCGGGGATGGCCAATTCAATTTTCCGTACGGCATCGTAGTGGACGCGCGGGGCAGCATCTTCGTCGTGGACAGCGGGAACACGCGGGTGCAGCAATTCCTGCCGGCCGATGAGGGCGGCGAGCGTCTCAAAGAAGAAGCGGAGGCGGCGGCGCTGGTCGACAAGACCGGCGAGACTCAGAACCGATAATCAGTGAAGGGTGACGAGTGAGGGGTGTCGAGCGAAGGCTTGAAGGAGTGAGACGCTCTGACCCATCACGCATCACCCGTCACGCATCACGGGTTGAGCATGCTGGATAAGGATGTGCGAATCGGTCTGACCTTCGACGACGTGGTCCTGGTGCCGGCCAAATCGGAGGTTCTTCCCAGCGAGGTCGAAACGCAGACGCGTGTGTCTCGGAACATTACGATCAATATCCCGATCGTCAGTGCGGCGATGGATACGGTGACCGAGTCGCGGCTGGCGATCGCGCTCGCCCGTGAGGGCGGGGTCGGGATCATCCACCGCGTGCTGTCTCCGGCGGACCAAGTCGCGGAAGTGGACAAGGTGAAAAAGTCGGAAAGCGGGATGATCCTGGATCCCATCACGATCTCACCGGATCAGACGATTCGGGATGCGCACCAGCTCATGGCGAAGTACCGCATCTCGGGCATTCCCGTGACGAAGGAAGGGAAGCTGGTCGGCATCCTGACCAACCGCGATTTACGGTTTGAAAGCCGGATGGACCTGAAAGTGTCCCAGGTCATGACCCGTGAAAAACTGGTGACCGCTCCGGAGGGCACCAGCCTGGAGAAAGCCCGCGAGATCCTGCACGAATACCGGATCGAGAAGCTCCCGGTGGTGAACAAGCAGTTCGAGCTCAAAGGGCTGATCACGATCAAGGACATCGAAAAACGGATCAAGTATCCTCAGGCCTGCAAGGACACGCATGGCCGCCTGCGGGTGGGGGCCGCGGTCGGGGTTGGGGTGGACGCTGAGCATCGCGTGTCGCTGCTGGCGAAAGCCGGAGTGGATCTGGTGGTCGTCGACACCGCTCATGGGCACGCGCGGAGCGTGCTGGAAACGGTCAAGCTCATCAAGCAGAAGTATCCGGAGCTGGACACCGTCGCCGGCAATATCGGCACCGCTGCAGCGGCCAAAGATCTGGTCAAGGCGGGGGCGGATGCGGTCAAGGTCGGGGTTGGACCAGGGTCCATCTGCACGACACGGGTGGTCTCGGGTGCGGGCATGCCCCAGCTGACCGCAATCGCGGATTGCGCGGCGGCCGTGGCCGGCAGCAGCGTTCCCGTGATCGCTGACGGCGGCATCAAGTATTCAGGTGACATCACGAAGGCCCTTGCGGGGGGCGCCTCCGCCGTGATGGTCGGAGGGATCCTGGCCGGCACGGAAGAGTCTCCCGGGGAAACGGTGCTCTTCCAGGGGCGGACCTATAAGGTCTATCGCGGGATGGGGTCGCTTGGTGCGATGGAACAAGGCGGGAAGGACCGGTACTTTCAGGCCGGTCGGCCGGAATCCAAGCTGGTCCCGGAAGGGATTGAGGGCCGCGTGCCCTACAAGGGGACGCTGGCCGGAGTGGTCTACCAGCTCGTGGGGGGCGTCAAATCCGGCATGGGATACTGCGGGTGTCGGACGATTCTCGAGCTGCAGCAGAAGGCGACCTTCATCCGGCAGACGCTCGCCGGCCTCCGCGAGGGTCACGTGCATGATGTGATCATCACCAAGGAAGCGCCCAACTATCGCACCGATTGGGTGGAATAAGTTCTCGTAAGGCGTGAGGCGTTAGTCGTGAGGAGTTACCAATCCAGAGCCTGATCCCTTCTGTGAGCCATTCAGTCCACCCCTTACGCCTCGCTGTTCACACCTAACGGTACTTGATGGAACTCTGGCACGATAGGATCCTGATCCTCGATTTCGGATCTCAATACACGCAGCTCATCGCTCGCCGCATCCGAGAAGCCCAGGTTTATTCGCAGATTCTTCCCTGCTCGACTCCTCTGGCCACCATTCTGGCCTATCGACCCAAGGGCATCATTCTGTCCGGGGGACCGGCGAGCGTCTATGACCGGAAGGCCCCGCTCGTGCCGGCCACGCTCCTGGAGCATGGGCTGCCCATCCTGGGCATCTGCTACGGCATGCAGTTGATCACGCATCTCCTGGATGGTGAGGTCGCAAAGGCGACGCGCCGGGAGTACGGTCGCGCTGAGCTGTCCATCGACGATCACTCCGATCTGTTCAAAGGGGTCGGCGAGGGACCGCCGACCACCGTGTGGATGTCCCATGGCGACCGGATCGAGCGAATGCCGAAGGGATTCCGCTCGATTGCCCACACCGCGAACTCGCCCGTTGCGGCCATGAAGCGAGTGGAGGGCAGCCGGCGCATCTACTGCCTGCAGTTCCATCCGGAGGTGGCGCATACCGTCGAGGGAACGCGGATCCTTCGCAATTTCGTCTATGACATTTGCGGCTGCAAGCCCACCTGGACGATGCAGTCTTATGTGGACACGGCGGTGCGGCAGATTCGGGAAGAAGCCGGCAAAGGCCGTGTGATCTGCGCGCTCAGCGGTGGAGTTGATTCGTCAGTCGCCGCCGTCCTCGCGCACCGGGCGATCGGAGCCCAACTGACCTGCGTGTTCGTGGACAACGGTGTGCTCAGAGCCGGAGAGGGCGAGCAGGTTCAAAAGACCTTCGCGTCTCACTTCAAGCTCAATCTGCGATTCCTCGACCGATCAGCGCAGTTCCTCACGGCGCTGAGACACGTCACCGATCCGGAGCGAAAACGCAAGATCATCGGTCGGCTCTTCATCAAGAACTTCGAGGCTGAAGCGCGCCGGCTGAAGCACGTGGACTTCCTGGTCCAAGGGACGTTGTATCCGGATGTCATCGAAAGCGTCAGCTTCAAGGGACCGTCCGCGACCATCAAGACGCACCATAATGTGGGCGGTCTGCCGACCCGAATGAAGCTGCGGCTGATTGAACCGCTGCGCGAGTTGTTCAAGGACGAGGTCCGGATGCTGGGGAAGGAGTTGGGTCTGCCGGACGACATGATCTGGCGACAGCCCTTTCCGGGCCCGGGGCTGGCAATCCGGATCCTGGGCGCGGTGACCCGGGAACGACTGACCATGTTGCGCGCGGCCGAGGCTATCGTCGAGCGGGAGATCAGGAGCTCCGGTCTCTACCGGGAACTGTGGCAGGCGTTTGCGGTGTTGCTCCCGGTCCGCACGGTGGGAGTGATGGGCGACCAGCGGACCTATGAACATGTCGTGGCCGTCCGGGCGGTCACGAGCCTGGACGGCATGACGGCCGACTGGGCCCGGCTCCCGCATGAGTTGCTGGGCACGATCTCGAACCGCATCATCAACGAGGTAAAGGGGGTCAACCGCGTCGTCTACGATGTGAGTTCGAAACCACCCTCCACCATCGAATGGGAGTAGAAACCGTGACGCGTGACGGGTGACAGGTGACGGGAGCGGAAACGTTCTTTGAACTTGTCACGCGTCACGTGCCACGCGTCACGTATGTTGATCAGGCTGCAAAAGGTCATCGCCGATTCGGGGCTGGCGTCCCGGCGCAAGGCGGAGGCGTTCATCGCGGAGGGACGGGTGACCGTGAACGGCCGGGTGGTCCGAGAGTTGGGCACCAAGGTGGATCCCCAGCGGGACCATGTCAAGGTGGACGGGCGGCACCTCAAGCCCGTACCCCCGCATGTCTTCGTGATGCTGAATAAGCCGAAAGGGTGTGTGTCATCCCTGAGCGATCCTGCGGGCCGGCCGACGATCACCGACCTCCTGAGCGGGGTTCGTCTGCGGGTCTTCCCGGTGGGCCGGCTGGATTACGACAGCGAAGGATTGCTGTTGCTGACGAACGACGGCGCGCTGGCTCAGGCACTGCTTCATCCCCGCTACCATGTTGCCAAGACCTACGCGATCAAGGTCAAGGGTGTGCTCAGCGAGGATGAGATCGCGAGTCTCGAGCGAGGGGTAATACTCGAGGATGGCCTGACCGGGAAGGCGATCGTGAAGAAAGGCGGCAAAGCGGAGAAAAATTCCTGGCTCGAGATCACGATCTTTGAGGGGCGCAAACATCAGGTCAAGCGCATGCTGGAGGCGGTCGGCCATCCGGTGCTCAAGCTGACCCGTGTCCGGTTTGGTCCGCTCGCACTGGGGGATCTTCCTGCCGGTCGGTACCGCTATCTGACGGACCGGGAGGCCAACGCGCTCCGCGCGCTCGTGCGCGCGCGGCTCGGGTCCTCCTCCCCGTCACCCGTCACCCGTGGTTCGACAGGCTCACCATCCCGAGTCCCGTCGAGGGATCACGAGTCACGCGCCCAGGTACGGAGACGAGCATGCTGAGCCGGACGCACACCTGCGGCGAACTGACCAAGGCACACGTCGGGCAAACCGTGGTGCTGACCGGGTGGGTCCAAGGCAGGCGGGATCACGGCAGCGTGCTGTTCATCGACCTGCGCGATCGGTACGGAATCACCCAGATTGTCTTTAATGCCGAGCGCAACGCTCGGGCCCACGGGCAGGCCCAGGGCCTCCGCGGCGAGTACGTGGTCGCGGTTGCTGGCGCCGTGGCGCTGAGACCGGACGGTGCCACCAACCCGGAGTTGGCCACCGGCGAGATCGAAGTGATGGCGCAGACAGTCGAGATCCTGAACGAAGCGCAAACTCCGCCGTTCCTGATCGAGGATGAGGTGGAGGTGACCGAGGCCTTGCGCCTGAAATACCGTTACCTGGACCTCCGGCGTCCGAAGATGCAGCGGTTGCTGCGTCTGCGGCACCAGGTGACCCAGGCGGTCCGCTCGTTCCTCAACGCGAACGGGTTTCTGGAAATCGAGACTCCGATGCTCACAAAGAGCACGCCGGAAGGCGCCCGCGATTATCTGGTTCCCAGCCGGGTGAATCCCGGGCACTTTTATGCCCTGCCCCAATCGCCGCAGCTCTTCAAGCAGATCCTCATGGTCGGCGGGGCGGACCGCTATTACCAGATCGCGCGCTGCTTCCGGGACGAAGACCTCCGGTTCGACCGGCAGCCGGAATTCACCCAGATCGACATGGAACTGTCCTTCGTGGACCGGGACCAGGTTCTATCGCTCGTCGAAGAGATGATCTGCCGGGTATTCCGGGAAGTCGGCCACATCGAGCTGCCGGTGCCGTTTCCCCGGCTCAGCTACCAGGACGCGGTGGGGCGGTATGGCTCGGACAAACCTGACCTCCGGTTCGGGGCGCCGCTTCACGATCTCACCGGGTTTGCGGCGCAGACCGAATTCAAAGTGTTCCGGGACACCGTGGCCAAGGGCGGAATCGTCAAGGCGCTGATCGTCCCGGATGGCGGGGCGTTCCCTCGCAGCCGCATCGATGCGTTGGGAGAGACGGCCAAAGGGTGGGGTGCCAAGGGCCTGGCGTGGGTGAAGATCGGGCCGAACCGGCAACTGGACTCCGTCATCGCTAAATTCCTGGATTCGGCCCGGCTGCTGGCTGTGGTGCCGGATGCACGACCCGGAGATTTGCTGCTGTGTGTGGCCGACAGGCCGACATTGGTACATGACGTGCTGGGTCGGCTCCGACTGTCCCTGGCCGACGAACTGGGATGGATTGATCGCACCCTCTGGCGTCCGCTCTGGGTGATGGATTTCCCGCTGTTGGATTACGATGAGGAGGCGAAGCGGTATGTCGCGATGCACCATCCGTTTACGGCGCCCCGGGATGAGGACCTCCCCTTGCTTGAAACCGACCCGTCGCGGGTCCTGGCCAAGGCCTACGATCTGGTGCTGAACGGCAACGAACTGGGTGGCGGGAGCATCCGAAATCACCGCCGGGAGGCGCAAAGCAAGCTCTTTGACCTGCTCGGCATCGGCAAGGACGAAGCCGCGGCCAAGTTCGGATTTCTGCTCGAAGCGCTGGAGTACGGCGCGCCTCCGCACGGCGGCATCGCCTTCGGCCTGGACCGTCT
>JAHRHE010000114.1 GCA_020027965.1 Nitrospirota bacterium
TGTCCGCTTCAAAGACTCCTTCCTCCACCGCAGGTCAACCTCCAGAAGGAGCCTTCACGCCGTTCTTCTTAGACATCCCCTTCAACTTTGACCAGTCTGCGCTCCGCAGCGACGCCGTGGCGATGGTCGAAGTCAATGCGAACCGCCTGAAAGAGGAACGTGCAGGCAAGGTCCTGCTCGAAGGACGTGGAGACGAAGTGGGCACCGCGGACTATAATTTGGTCCTCGGCGATCGTCGAGCGCAGGTGGTGAAACGGTATCTCGAGGGCCTGGGACTCGGGCCGCTGGAAATCGCGACGATCAGTTATGGCAAAGACAAGCCGGTCTGCACCGAGCATAGCGCCGAGTGCTGGGAGAAGAATCGGACGGTTCACTTTGAGATACAGTAGGTGAGCAACGACAGAAGAACCGGGGCCGTGTTTTGCTCTGCTGCGGCCCGCGCGTTGGATTGATAAGCTGTGAGGAAGGCCGGTCTACCCTACCCAAGCGTTGTGTGCTACCTGGCCAAGCATGTCGCTGGTGTCTCTGCTGCGCCCTGTGGTACGTTAGGCCATGATCGCGTCTCCCCTCGCATGGTTCCGACACTTGACGATCGGCCAGAAGTTCGTGTTTTCCTTCGCGATTACGCTGATCGTTCTGGCGCTTAGCCTCGCAGCCATCCTGTTCTATCTCACCCGCATCAACAGCTATATCGATCGCCATCAGCGGATCACTGTCCCGGCCATCATCACAGCCGCAGCCATGCAGCGGTCCGCGTTTGAAATGAATCTCATTCTGCATCTTTTTCTGGAGCGGCCCTCTCCATCCAAACTGGATGACACCATCAGCCAACTAAACCGGCACGCCGCTGCAATGAAGCACACGCTTGACCTGTATCGCGTCACCCATGCGGCACGAACACATCCGATCCTCTATGGGATGCTGACTGAACACCGACAGGTGGCTCTTGTTGACCAAGAAGATGCAGCCATTGAGCAGATTGATGCGGCGCTCCACGAATTAACCTCGACCTGGGGCGCGCTCCTGCAAAGAGGACGCAGTTCCACAGGCAGTCCGGATACGATGACACCCGGAACAGCCGACCTACTCATCAAGCGACTGAAGGACGGACTCGACCACCTTGTGGACACCCACGTCAAGATCGATATAGAGATGAAGCGAGAAGGCGACTTGCTGCTCGGACGCGCTAGACTCATCGCCTTGACCCTCGTTGTACTCTTAGCCATCGTGATTATGGTCACGTACGCGTTGGTGACCCGCCAGATCGCCGAACCTCTGAAGCATCTCTCTGCTACGGCAGACCGGGTGGCTCGCCAAGACCTCTCGGCTACGTTCGAGCCTTGGCCCTCGAGCGACGAGGTCGGTCATTTGACTCGATCCCTCACAACCATGCTGGCGACGCTTCGCGAGCGCACGCTCGCCCTGGAACGGAAGACCAAGGAACTGGAAGCGTTCACCTATTCAGTGGCCCACGACCTTAAGGCACCACTCCGTGAGATTGAGGGCTTCTCCTCGCTACTACAGCAACAATTCGTGACAAACCAGAATCCGCAGGCCCGACACTACGTGGAGGTCACCCACAACTCGGCACTTCGGTTAAACAGCCTCATTGACGCCTTGCTCAAGTACTCGCGCCTCGAACAACAAACCCTGCCGATGGTGCGCTTTAATCTATCGGAAATGATCGAAGGGCTTGTGACCGAACGGCTCCACCTCGGCACAGGACGACAGCCGAACATCACCGTGGACCTCACCGTGCAGGACCTGTTCGGTGAGCCAATCAGCATCCGCCAGGCGCTGATGAACCTGCTGGATAATGCGATCAAGTTCTCGCGCCAGACTGCAACGCCTGAAATCAGCATTGGCGCCAAGGAAGCCGCGGGTGAAGCCGTACTCTGGTTCAGGGACAATGGGATCGGGTTCGATCCCAAGGACTCCGAGAAGATCTTCGGATTGTTCGAACGTTTGCACTCGCCGCATGAATATGAAGGCACCGGCGTCGGGCTCGCCATCGTGAAGCTCGTCTTGGAGAAGCACGGAGGACGGGCCTGGGCGGAATCCTCGCCCGGCAAGGGTAGCGTGTTCTATCTCGCATTCCCGAATGGGCGGCTTGCATGAAGGTCCTGGTCATCGATGACGAGGAATACGTCCGGCTGGTGCTCGAGGACACGCTCAGGCAAGAAGGGTGTGACGTGACAACGGTTGCACAGGGCCAGGCCGGAATCGAGGCTTTACAGGAGACAAGCTATGACTGCGTTATCACCGATCTACGTATGCCAGGCATAGACGGCCGAGAGATCCTGCAGTGGGTGCGGGAACACCAACCGGACGTGGATGTGATCGTCCTGACGGGACATGGCGAGGTGAAGTCGGCTGTAGAAGCCATGAAGGCAGGAGCGTGGGACTTCCTGGCCAAGCAAACTCCATTCGACGGGATTCAAGTCAGTGCCGCCCTGACCAAGCTACAGGCGGTCCGTTCCCTCCGTCGAGAGAACCTAGCCCTGCGGCTCGGAGCGGTCTCACGCCATATACCTTCAGTTCTGCCAGGGATCAGCCCAGCCTGGAAGAAGCTCATGGAAACCGTCGAGAAAATCGCCCTGGCTCAGGCACCCGTTTTGATTCAGGGAGAGACCGGTTCTGGCAAGGAACTCATTGCCCGCACCTTGCATCAACTGAGCCCTCGGCGCGACCGGCCGTTTCTTGCAGTCAATTGCGGAGCAGTCAGCGATCAGCTCCTCGAAAGCGAACTCTTCGGCCATGAGAAGGGCGCCTTCACTGGCGCCACGGCAGCCAAGATCGGTCTCATTGCAGCAGCGGACGGCGGAACGCTGTTTCTCGACGAGATCAGTGAAATGAGCAGCCCCATGCAGGTCAGTCTCCTGCGTGTGCTCGATCGCGGCGAATACCGCCAGGTCGGCGGCACAAGAACGTTGACGGCCAATGTCCGCTTCGTCGCTGCCAGCAATCGCAATCTTCAGGAGCTCATGTTGGCCGGTCGGTTTCGTGATGACCTCCTCTATAGGATCAATACGGTCCTACTGCAGGTGCCTCCGCTGCGCGAACGGCCCGAGGATATTCCTCCGCTGGCTAAACACTTTCTTCAGACCTTTCACCGCTCTGGCACGCCGATCCGCCACCTTTCCCCGGACGCGCTGGAACGGTTGGCCGCCTACTCATGGCCAGGCAATGTTCGCGAACTGCGCAACGTGGTCCAGCGCTTGAGTCTGCTCGCCGGCGAAAAAACGTCCGGTCCGATCGAACCGGATGAACTTGCCGTGGTCCTCCCAATGAATCAACTGATTCGCGACCGAAAAGATTCGGCTCCACCCGGTTCTCTTGAGGATGCCGAGAAAGAACACATCCTTCGAGTCTTGAAGGATCACGGGGGCAATAAGACTCAGACCGCCAAGACGCTCCAGATTGATTACAAGACTCTCCTCACCAAACTTCGCAAGTACGGGGTGACAGAATAGCGGGCGGTGGGAGAAGCAGGGAGACTTGGCACATGGAGAAATTCCACTTCCGCTCTGGTATTTTTCCAGAGGCCAGTTCTCTTACCCTGCGCAACCGCTAGACTCTCGCTGAACGACGACTTGTAAGTCGTCGGATTCCTAAGAATTTCCCTTCTCCCTCTACTCATCTTCCAACCAACTTCATCCGGCAGGCTGTTTGCTGAGCATCTGCAAGACTTCGAGCGCAGGGGAGGACCATGGCATTGGGCGGGCGCATTCTGCTGGTCGAAGACAGTCCCGGCGAATGTGAGCTGTTCCGCCGGGCGCTGGAGCAGGCCGAATTCGCTGGTCGCCTCTCGACAGCACCGGATGCCAAGGCTGCACTCAAGGTCTTGGAAGCGACTGCCGAACCAGGGACCGGTGCACTACTCTGGTTGATTGTCCTCGACCTGAAGCTTGCATCCCAGACTGGGCTTACGGTGCTCCGGCGCATCCGACAGGACTCGCGCTTTGCCCATATGCCCGTGGTGATGCTGACGACCTCGGACGATCCCCACGACATGCAGGCCTCCTATGAGGCCGGAGCCAACGGCTACGTGGTGAAGCCCGGCACCTTTGCCGAGCTTGTCTCGCTCGTGAATGACCTGTGTCGGTTCTGGCTATATTGGAATAAAGTTCCTACAGAGCATGTTTTGGGTTAGATCAAAAACAGGAGTGCACTCATGAAGATGCTGCTGATCGTCTTTCGTGAATCCCTTGAAGAAGAGATTCACGGCCTGCTCCAGACGCATAACGTCAAGGCGTTTACCGAGCTGCACAAGGTTGGCGGGACCGGCGAGACTGGTGCAGCCTTTCATTCATTTTCCTGGCCCGGGGTCAACAGTATGATCCTCACGGCCTTATCCGACGATGAAGCGAAGCGTCTGGTTGAGGGATTCAAAATGTTTCGTGATCAAAGGGCCCAGCAGCAACATGGGGCTAAAATTCCCTTGCGGGTCTTTGTCCTGCCGTGTGAACAGTTGGTATAGGGTGGAGGCAGGTTCGAGGATTCCATGCTCCAATGTGATGCACCTTCGATGAAGTGAGCTTGTAGAACTCATGACCCGTGCGGCGCTCAAGAATCCCTATGCGGTGGTAGCGATCAGCCTGATCGTCGTGATTCTGGGAGTGGTCTCCTACCAAAACATGGAGGTGGACATCTTCCCCGAGATCAACCTGCCGGTGGTGGCGGTGGCCACCTTCTATAAGGGCATGGGCCCTTCAGAGGTCGAGGGAGCCATCACGCTGCGCCTCGAGCAGCTCTACTTGCAAGCTTCCTATATCGAACACATCGAGTCTCGCTCCCTTCCCGGTCTGAGCCTCATCAAGATCTACTTCCACCCTTCCTACAATGTGGATGCCGCGGTGGCCGAGATCACCAGTCTTACCTACTCAGCACTGCGCTATCTCCCCCAGGGCATCTTCCCGCCGGTCATCATCAAGTTCGGGGCGGCCAGCCTGCCGATTGGCACCCTCACGGTGAGCAGCGAGACGCTGGGTGAGAAGGAGGTCCGCGACCTGGCCTATTTCAACGTACGGCCCCAACTGGCCAACGTGCCAGGAATCTTCGTAGCTCCCACCTTCGGCGGGACCGTCCGGCAGATTACGGTGTTCCTGGACCGTGAGCGCATGCTGGCCAGAAGCATTTCCACCGGCGATATCGTCAATGCAGTCAATGCCCAAAGCATCCTGCTCCCGGCAGGCGACGTCAAGATTGGCGACTTTGACTATAACGTTTATACCAACAGCATGATCAAGATCGTGGAGCAGATGAACGAGATCCCAGTCAAAATGGTCAACGGGGTGCCGGTGGTGCTGAAGGATGTGGCGCGGGCAGCGGATTCGACGATGATCCAGGGCAACGTGGTGCGCATCAACAGCCGCCGGGCGGTCTATCTGCCGATCATGAAGCAGGCGGGGGCGAACACGATCCAGGTCATTGACGGAATCAAGGCAACATTGCCGAAGCTGATCGGGCTGCCGGAGGATCTGACCGTCAAACTGATCTTTGACCAGTCCCTGTATATCCGGCAGGCGATCCAGACGCTGGAGGAGGAGGGTCTGCTGGGCGGCGGCCTAGCGTGTCTGATGGTCTTGCTGTTCCTCGGCAGCCTGCGCCCGACCCTCATCATCACGCTGGCCATCCCACTCTCGATCGTTGCAGCGTTCATTGCGCTCTACTTCACGGGCCATTCCGTCAACATCATGACCTTGGGCGGGTTGGCCCTCGCGGTTGGAAGGCTCGTGGATGACGCGATCGTGGTCGTGGAGAACACTCATCGCCACATGGCTATGGGTAAGACCTCCATGCAGGCGGCTGGAGACGCGGTCACTGAAGTGGCGCTCCCACTGCTAGTAATTACCGTCACCGTGTTTCTGGTGTTCCTCCCGATCGCCTTCTTCACCGGGATCATCAAGTTTCTGTTCGTTCCGCTGGCCTTGGCCGTAGCCTACTCGATGATGGCCTCATTTTTCGTCGCGATCACGGTGGCGCCCGTCGCCATGGTACCCCTGCTCCGACGCTGGCGTCCCGAGCGTGGTGGCCACGGAGGGCCACCGCCCCGGGGCTTTGTGGCGCTCTGGAATCGGCTGAACCTTTTCGAGCCATTTGTTCAGGGATACGTGATCACGCTGCGCTGGTGTCTGGCGCGTAGGGCGCTCGTGGTCGTCACTGTGACGGCTACCTTCGTCGGATCCCTGTTCATGGCACCACGGCTGGCTACCGAGTTCTTTCCCAAGGTGGATGCTGGCCAGTTCATCCTGAACGTCGCGGCCCCAGAGGGGACACGCGTGGAGAAGACCGAGGCGATCGTGGCACAGGTCGAGAAGCTCGTCCGCCAGGAGACCCCCGCCTCTGAACTGGATCAGATCGTGGCCAACATCGGCTTGCCGCAGGGCTGGATGGTGCTCTATACCCCCGTCAACGGCCCACACCAGGCATTCCTCCTCATCAGCCTCGCACGGGAGCATACGGTGCGCACCGACGAGATCATCGGCCGACTGCGCGTGCGGCTGGCTCAAGAGTTCCCTGGACTGAAGTTCTCCTTTCAGACCGGCGGCATCGTGAGCGACGTACTGAACTTCGGCTTGCCGGCGCCGATTGACATCAAGGTGAGCGGGCCCAAGCTCACCGAAGTGGCGGAGGCCGCCACCCGGATTCGGGAGGTGGCGGCCCAGGTCCCCGACACTGCTGACGTGGCGGTCCGCCAAGGAATGGACTACCCGGAACTGCACCTGGAGGTAAACCGGACCAAGTCGGCCTACTTGGGCCTCAACGAGCAGCAGGTTGCGATGGATCTGATCACGGGCCTCAGCTCCAACCTGACGCTCAATCCCGGCTACTGGATTGATCCCAAGTCGAACAATGCCTATTTTGTCGTGGCTCAATACCCAGAGCAGAACTTGACCAGGTTTGAGGACTTCCTGAACATCCCGCTCGTCGGGGCACGCGTCGAAGAGCCAGCCATGACCAGTGCCGCAAACTCCGTCGGGCGAGGCAGCGCTCTCGCATTGCACCAGACGCCGTTCCCTGAGCGTCCCTCCCTCCCACAGGTGGGGAAGAGCAAGAGCGCTCCGGTGTTGTTGCGGGATCTGATGGAGGTGACCCGCAAGACCGGGCCTGAGACGGTGGACCACTACAACCTCCAGCGCACCATGGATGTGCTGGTCAATGTGCCGGGAAACGACTTGGGCCGTGTGGCTGCCCAGATTGAGGAAGCCTTGGCAACTCTGAAGCTGCCCAAAGATGTCATAGCGATCTTTAAGGGGGAGGCAGACAGCATGCGAACTGCCTTCAAAGGCTTTAGCGGGACGCTGCCGCTCGCGATGGTGTTGATCTATCTGGTCATGGTCGGGCTGTTCCGCTCCTATCTGGACCCGTTCATTATCATGTTTGCAGTGCCGCTGGGCTTCATCGGCGTGATCTGGACGCTGCTGCTGACGAACACCTCTGTCAACGTGGAGTCCCTGATCGGCACTCTGATGATGATTGGCATTGTGGTGTCCAACAGTGTGCTGCTGGTGGACTTTGCGAACCGGCGGATGCGGGAAGGCATGCCGCTGGAGGAGGCAGTGGTGGAGGCGGGGCGGCTGCGAATCCGCCCGATCCTAATGACCTCGCTGGCGACGATTCTGGGGCTGGCGCCGATGGCATTGGGGATTGGCGAAGGCAGCGAGACGAACATGCCGCTGGCACGGGCGGTTATCGGCGGGCTGACCGTCTCCACGTTCATGACCTTGCTATTCGTGCCGGTTTTGCACAGCATCGCCCGCCGCAGCTCAGCCGCCCGCCTAGCTGGAACGACCCAGGCGCCCAAGGGAACAGAGACCTAATGGACCCTCAACGCGGCATAATCCTGTGGCTTCGAGACTTGACTGAGCAATAGCGGCGGAGCGCATGGAGTGGAGCGAGCAGAGGAACCGGTTCAAGATCATGATGGGCCTAGCCGGGGCTGTGACCGTGCTCCTGCTCATACTCGCGCTCGTTTTCTTCAGGGAGGAATCTCCGAACGCGACTACGCCCGGGGCAGGAACTAAGGGCGGCGACGCTTCTCAGAGCGACGTCTCAGAATTGCAGGTGCAGGTCATGAAGCCGCAGCGGCGTGACATCGCCTTTACGATGACCCTCCCAGCGAACATCTCTCCCTGGTACCAAGCTACCCTCTATGCCAAGGTGCCGGGCTACCTGACCTGGATGGGGTTCGACAAGGGTGACTCGGTCAAGAAAGGCCAACTCCTTGCGGTGATTGATGCGCCGGAGGTTGAACAACAGTACCGGCAGGCCGAGGCCGATTATACAATCAAGCGGATTACCTACGAGCGTCTCCATAATGTCTGGAAAGAGAACCCCGATGTGATCGCCAAGCAGGATGTGGATGTGGCGGAGGCAACGGCGGAGGCGGCCAAGCATCTGCGGAATAACCGTCGTGCCATGCTCGACTACACCAAGGTGTATGCCCCCTTCTCAGGCTTCATCACCGCGCGGTTTGCTGATCCAGGAGCCCTCATCCAGTCAGCGGCCATCTCGGCCACGCAGGCAGTGCCGCTTTACACGATCATGGACCTGGACACGGTTCGAGTCTATGTGAGTGTCCCCCAGGAAGTTGCCCTGCTGGCCAAGTCGGGCGTGAAGGTCCTGCTGAGTTTCAAGGAATTGCCGGGCCAGGAGTTCAAAGGCTCAATCACCCGGACAACAGAGGCCTTGGACCCTGCTACACGTACGCTTCTGGTCGAGATTGATATGCCAAACAAAGAGCGTCGGCTTCAGCCGGGAATGTACGTGATGGCCACGCTGTATTTGCGCGAGCACGCAAACGCGATTGTGATTTCGCCGGCTGCAATTGTGACCGCCAGTTCAGACAAAGGAAAGTCCGTGTTTATCGTCGAACAGGGCAAAGCCCGTTTGGTCTCGATCAAAACTGATATCGACGACGGTGTGTGGGTAGAGGTTGTAGAGGGTCTCGCTGGCAATGAAGACATCGTCGTGGTAGGCAAGGCCGGCCTGACCGATGGCCAGCCAGTGCAAACTTTCGTAGCCTATGTGAACACAACAGCGGTCGTTGCCTCTACATTCATCGTGCTCCTTGTGATCCTTCAGGCCTCTGCTAGCGCGCAAGTGCGGAAGCCATCAACCAAGCCTGCCAATCAAAGCGGTGCCTTGGGCAGTTTTCTGGGACTGAGGCAAGCCATCGAGATCGCGCTGCAGAAGCATCCAGTCATTCAGGCGGCTGGCGCAAACCTCAAGGCTTCGGAAGCCCGGACCGAGCAGACGCGCTCCCTTTACTATCCCCAAGTCTATGCGAATTTCGACAGCTTAGCCGGCGTGGGAGGAATCAATCCCCGATTCGTTGCGCCGGCAGGCGCCATGCTCCGACAGAACCTGAGTCAGTACGCGGGTGGCGTTATCGCCAACCAGCGGCTGTACGATTTCGGCTTCACCCA
>JAHRHE010000115.1 GCA_020027965.1 Nitrospirota bacterium
CCGGACGCCATGGTACTCGTCGACCACGCCCGAGTACTGGATCGGCATCTCCCAGCCGGCAAAGTCGACCAGCTTGGCGCCCAAGGCCACGTGCCCGTCGAAGAGAGGCGTGCGGTTCATGCAATGCCGTCTTCAGCTCTCTGCTCGTCGTTCCCAGCCATCAGCTAAGGACCGATATTCAACGTACTTCCAGTAACTCCACCTCGAAGGTTAACGTCGCGTTCGGTGGGACGATGCGCCCCGCCCCGCGCAACCCATAGCCGAGGTGCGGTGGGATGATGAGCTTCCGCTTGCCCCCCACCTTCATGCCCTTCACTCCCTCATCCCATCCCTTGATGACCTGTCCCCCTCCGACCTCAAACGAGAACGGCTCCTTGCGATCCAGCGAACTGTCAAACTTGGTGCCGTTCGCGAGCCAGCCCGTGTAGTGGACCGTCGCGGTGTTCCCCGAATCGGCCTGTCGGCCCGTGCCCTTGACGAGATCGACATATTGCAGCCCTGATTCGGTCGTCATGGGCGCTCCCCCAGCCCGTTCCTCACTGAGGCTCTCCCCCGAGAACGCGAAGCTGGCCAGGCACCACAGCGCGAACATGGTCCCGACTCTGATCCATCGTGGCATCATCGCTCACTCCTTCCACCGTCGGATATGAAAGGGAACGTGCGTCGAATTCCTGGGCGGGAACGAATGCGAAAACAACAGCAGAATGGCGCAGCGTGTTGGCTCGCGGCGGTCCAGCCGCGGTCAAGAGCCGGGCTCCGAGAAGAGCGCCACACTGGCGGTATAGCCGTGGAGGAAGTTACTGCCTCCGACCGGACCGATTTCACCTTGAGCGAAGAAGCCGGCAATCGGAATGTCCCCCATCCGTTCGCGGACCGTCATGACGTCGTGATGTGGCCGGCCGAACAACCCGCGCCCGCGGCCACAACAACTGAACAGCAACGCGCCTCTGGTCGGCCTGGCGCCCTTGGACCGTTCCGCCGTCAGGAGCAGATTGAGATCCTCGCTGGCCGAACCGGCATCACGGATATGGAACTGGACGGTCTGCCCTTCCCTCACCAGATCCCCGATCGCGACGCTGCCGGTGGTGCGATCCGCCCCGACCAGATTCCGGATCAGAAAATCACCCCGCTCGAAGCGGTTCCGCTGTTCGTCCATCACGATACCCACGTGCAAGGCCCGGTGAGCCATCCGCCGCTCGGCGCTGCCGAGCGACTTGAACACGGTCTCCAGACGTGCCAGCGCCGGGGAGCCCCCGAGCTCATGGATCACGTTCTTCTCCGCCCGTGTGACGACGAAGCGCTCACCGATCGGTCGGCAGCCTTGAGAGACCAATGTCCGAACGGACACGGGCCCGGACACGGCGACTCCGACCAGGCCGCTGTCGTGCACCTCATCGTTGAGCAGGACGCGATTCTGCCCGACATCGTGACCGCCTCCGGCCAGGCCGCCAATGGCGAGCGAGCCAGGATACCGTTCGGCCATACTGGAGAGGACCTCGTCCACGGGAGTCGAGAAGGGCTCCGCCAGCAGAAGGAAGGTGGGGTGCTCGGCACCCTCGGCCGGGAGGTCCGGCCATCCGCTGACCGTGAACCCCTCCTCCTCTTGGGTGAAAGCAAGCCGGATTGGGCTCACGGGCACGCCCGGCAGCCTGGCTGCCCAGAGGGCCACCGCGGGGTCGCCTTCAATTTCCTCCGATTCGGCGATCACCCCTTCACCCGTACAACCCAAGAGCACACGCGGGGCCAGTTCCGCGCGCACGGCTGCGGAAAGGTCCTCGGCCATCTCGATATAGTGAGAGGAGAAAAAGAGAAAGGCCAGGTCGGCCGGTTCTTGATCAAGCCCACGTCTGACCGCTTCGCTGATCTCAAAGCCCGCCTTCGCCGCGTCGTTGTTCCTGGAAACCGCGACGGAGAATTTCAGCTTCAGGCCGTGGTCCTGGTTCATGGCTGCGCTAGTGTAGCAATCCTGCTCCGAGTTTGTCTACCGCGACGTAGCCCCTCACGCCGTTTTCCTTTCCTCCTCAAGACTATTCAGGAAGATTCGCCCGGTCGCCCCGCTCCTGATGCAGCTTCTTGTGGTAGCGCCACATGTAGGAGTGATAATCGTCAAGCTGTGCCAGGAGGTAATGCAGCTCCGTCGGATCCTCGGTTTCGAGCGCCCGGATGACCCGCTCTAACAGGAACTCCGAAAAGGCACGCGTTTTACCAATGGCTGTTCCCAGTTTCAACCCACCGCCGATCTGGTACTCTCCCATGGTTCCTCTTGTGTGGTCGTGAGAAGCGCTGAGCGCCGCCATCATGGGCGTCATCGAGGCAAGGATAGTCTCGAGTCAGATCAAATGCAAGCTGCCCTTCTGGTAAGCTACTAAGAAAGACAGCGGAGCGTCGACCGCCGACCACGTCAGCGCCCCCCGGCCAGTAAGGCCCGGAGCCGCTGTTGTGAGATCGCCTCTACGCGCCGCCCATCCCTCCCGACCACGGTCGACGCCATCATCAGCGCGTTCAGGATCGCTTCCTCCGTCGCTTCCACCGTCGCAGTGAACAAAGGGTTCAGGTGCGTATCGGCTAAGTGGTTCATACTAAAGGTCCGCTCCTGTGGATAGTGCGGGATTACGTTTCCGGTCGAAAAGGCCAGCATGAAGTCTCCACTGCCATGACGGGCTGTGGAGCCGGTCCGAGCCAGGCCGAGAGCCGCCCGTTTGGCCAACCGGCCCAGTTGCCGGCTGTCGGTGGGGGCGTCGGTGGCGATGATCACGATGATCGAGCCTTCGCTCTGCCCCGCTACAGGTGAATTGCGAGACAATGCCGGAGGTGGAGTGGGTCCGGGAGGGGCGCTTCCGAGCGGGGCCCCCTCCCGGTCATATAATTTTCCGACGGGGACTCCGTTCACGACCAAGTCTTCGCGGCGGCCATGATTGGCATTCACCAGCACACCGACGGTGTATCCGCCTTCCGCCTCCGGAAGCCGCCTGGACGCGGTGCCGATGCCCCCTTTGAACCCGTAGGACACCATCCCGGTCCCGGCTCCCACGCTGCCCTCGGCCACCGGCCCGCCTTTTGCGCCCTCCAGCGCCCGCACAACGTCCCCCTCCGTGACATGGCGGCCCTGGCTGTCATTGAGCCGGCTGTCGTCACACTCCGCGACGACCGGAGTCAGCGTGTCGTCGGTAATCCCGATCGCGGGGTATCGCGCGATCATCCAATTCATCACGCCATTCGCGACGCGTGGGACATTGAGCGTGCTGGTGAGGGCAATCGGATATTCCAGGAAGCCGGACTCGGCCACCCACGCCAGGCCGGTCATCTCACCGGTGCCGTTCAGCACGAACGCTCCGGCCGGCACCTTTTTGTTCCATACGTCGTCACGGGGGATCACCACGGTGACTCCGGTCCGAACCGGTCCCTCACCCGGCTTCAGCGCTCCCTCCCCGCGGATGAGGGTCACGTGCCCAACCTTGACCCCCGCCACGTCGGTGATGGAGTTCAGAGGTCCGGGCTGGTACCGACCCACCACGATCCCGAGCGCGCGGGCGCGTTCCCGTTCTTCCTTGACGGTGGCGATCGCTGTCTGCTCGCCGCTCAAGGCCGTCACGGAAGGCAACAAGAGCAGCCCCGTGGTGATCAAGCAAACCGCCTGGGTCCGGACGCCCGCCCCCCTCTTCGGGCCAGTCAGCACCGCACGCCTCACGCAACCGGGTTTCATCGCGCTCCCCCGCTTCCTTGTAAGGGACCCTGGCACGCCGGACAGCGTTCAAGCGCCGCCAGTTCGATCAGCCAGGAACTGTGGGGACGGGTGGAGACCATCCTCCAGACAAGCCTGGCCGGACAGTGGGGACAACGCAACGCCGTAATGAACCACAGAAAGGTTGCCGCCGCTAACAAGACCCCGACGGCGATCCAGGCCGCGAAACCACCCCCGACCAGGTAGTGTTCGCCGACACCGGCCAGGGCAAAGAATGCGATGGTAAAGCAGGCCAGGGCCCCGCTGAAGCCTGCTAAGGCGACGTAGAGCTTCCACGCCTGCCCCGTCGCGATGATCCAGTTTGAGGGTTCCCCGCTCACCGTCTTGCCCTCATGTACCACGGTCCTCACTCAGAGCTCGTAGGTGGCTCCCGGATCCGGCACACAGACTTCCATGCCGGCCTGTTCAGCCCGGATCGCCGCGGCCAGTGAGAGGGATTGTCGTTCCTCGCCGTGCACGACGAACACCTTTGCGGGCGGCGGGCTGATCGCGCGGAGGTAGGCCAGGAGATCGTTGCGGTCCGCGTGCGCGGAGAGGCTGTTCAACCGTACCACCCGCGCGCGTCTGGGGGTCGGGACTCCGAAAATCGGGACGGTATCCCATTCCTCGACCAGCTTCCGGCCGAGCGTATGCTCCGCCTGAAATCCCACAATCAGGATGATGTTGGCCTCGTCCTGGATCGCATGCTTGAGGTGGTGAAGAATGCGCCCCCCTTCACACATCCCTGAGGCGGCGATGATCATGCAGGGCCCTGTCTGAGTGTTGAGTTGCATGCTTTCCTTGACCGAGGACACATAGTGGATAAACCGTGCCGCGAACGGATCGCCCTCGGAAGTAAAGGTTTTGTAGGTTTCCGCGTCGTAGCACTCCGGATGCCTCCGAAACACCTCCGTCGCTCTTGTCGCCAGGGGGGAGTCAATATAGATCGGCAGGGGCTCGATCCGACCTTCCTTGACCAGCTCCTTGATCCGCATGACCAGGTCCTGCGTTCGCCCGACCGCAAAGGCCGGCACGATGATCTTGCTGCGATAGGCCCTGGCGTGGGTGACCAGTTCCTGCACGGTCTGTTTGGTGGACTCCCAGACCTCGGTGTGGAGGCGATCGCCGTAGGTGGACTCAATGATCAACACATCGCACGGCGGGGGTGTCTCTGGATCCCGCAGCATCGGCATCCGTTTCCGGCCGAGATCGCCGCTGAACAGAACCGTCGTGCTGCTCCCACGACCGGCCAGGGTGAGGTGGATGGCGGCCGACCCGAGGATATGGCCGGCGTCGTGGAAGGATGCCTTCACGCGAGGCCGCACCCGGAAGGATTCCCCATACCGGGCGCTCACGAACCGGCGGGTGATCTTCCGGACATCGTTCATCGTGTAATAGGGAAGGCGACACTGTCTTCCCCGGCGCCGCTCCTTCCGGTTGACATACTCGCAGTCGTGCTCCTGCAGCCGGGCAGAGTCCTCCAGCAGGACCTGCGTCAGATCTCCAGTTCCGTCCGTGAGATAGACGTTCCCTGAGAACCCGTGCTTCGCCAGCGTGGGGATCGACCCGGAATGATCGATGTGGGCGTGCGAGACCAGGACTGCGTCCAGGGACTTTACGTCAAAGCCCAGGTCGCGATTCCGTCGGTCAGCCTCCTGACGCCGGCCTTGAAACATGCCGCAGTCCAGCAGGATTCGCGCTCCGGCGGCCTGGATCAGGTGCCGGCTGCCGGTGACCGATCGGGCCGCCCCGTGGAAGGAGAGCCTCATGATGGGCCGACCAGCGGGTGCTGCGCGGCAATGATCTCCCAGGCCTCTCCGGCGGTCTCCGCGTACCGGAAGAGCTGGACGTCCTGTGGGCTGACCAATCCCTCGTCGACCAGCATGGGCCAGTTGATGAGCCGTTCCCAGAAGGATCGGCCCACCAGGACCACGGTCACGCCGACGACCTTGCCGCTCTGGAGGAGCGTGAGGGTTTCGAACAGCTCGTCCAGAGTCCCGAAGCCCCCCGGAAAGGCCACCAGCGCCCGCGCCCGGAGCAGGAAGTGCATTTTACGGAGCGCGAAGTACCTGAATTGGAAACACAGCGAGGGGGTGATATAGGGATTGGGCTGCTGCTCATGGGGCAGCGTAATATTGAATCCGACCGACTTGGCGCCCGCCTCAGCCGCGCCCCGATTCGCCGCTTCCATGATGCCGGGGCCCCCGCCGGTCACGATCACCAACTCGCAACGACCGTCCACCTGGCAAGCCGATGAAACCAGGCAACCGAACTCACACGCCTCATCGTAATAGGATGCCAGGGCCAGCCGCCGGCGTGCGGTGGCAACCGCCCGTTGCTGCTCCGGATCGTGCGGCTTTCTCGACAGCTCGGCTTCCGCCTGTACCAGAAGTTCTCGCGCCTTGGCCAGTTCGACCAGCCGTGAGCTACCGAAGACCACGATGGTCGACCGAATGCCTTCCTGTTGCTGGACCAGCTCGGGTTTGAGCAATTCGAGCTGGAGTCGAACCGGACGCAACTCTTCGCGCCCCAGGAATTCCAGGTCCTCGTCAGCTCGCCGATACGAGGGGGACTGTAAGATCGCCCCAAGAAGCGGGTCCCTTTTCGATGGTCGCTCACTCATGGCCGGCCATTATAGCGGGGTCATGGGGTGCCAGCAACGCTCGCTTTTCTCATGCTCCCCACTTAGAACGGCCACAGCACGTACTCCGTCGGCCGCGAATGGACTTCAAAGGCGTATCCTTGTGCGATCCAGTTGGAATCAAAAAATACCCTAAAATGATCCGATCCAACCCTGCCACCTTCTAGTTCTAGTTGTCGATACGAACTTGGAACCACGGCCACGGCCGGCAGCAACAACGGGAGCCCTGACAGGAGATCAACTTTAAATTCTTTCACGTCAAGGAAGTCGTACTGCGCGATTGGCCCAATCTCGGAATCCTTGAGCTGATCCGGAACTCCAAGCTTGCTCAAGACCTGAGCAAAGGTCGTTCGCCCCGGCTCAATGAACGAAACATCTTCTGCCCCGATCTGATGATTAAGCGTGATTCGCTCCCAGCGAATCGGACAGCCTAAAGCAAGCAGGGAGAGCACGAGCAGCAAGCCGAGCAGTCCAGGTCGTTGCATGAATCCTTGCACGCTCACACTCAGTCGCCGAAGGGCCAGAACTGAAACTTCGGAGGAGGCTTCGGTTTGCCAAATGCGACGTCCGTCACAACCCCGTCTTTATTAAAAAAGACGTAGAGATCCTGTCCCTTGATATTCGTCCGCGAGAAGAACAGCACGGTGCCCGATTTCATGTCGTAATGGTAGTACTGGAATATTTCGTGCTCGTTTACCTCAATAATCCGGTCCGGCGCGCCCAAACGCGCGGCGACCTCCGTCCGGGTCGAGACACCCTTCTTGATAGATTCCACATCAGCGGGATCGAACTGATCTCCGTACTTTCCCCTGACAAAGGCGCATCCTGTAACCGTGCCCACCGTCCAGAGGACAGTGACCAACACCATGCTCGCAATCACGCGCATGCCTACTCGTGACGAATCGTTATTCCTTCCCATGGAATTCCTTTTTCGAGAGCACGAAGTCATCTTCGAAGACGATATAAGCGGACCGACTTAACCCGACGTGGTCGTAGGCGGATTGGGCGACCGCGTTGTTCTTCTCGACGTAGAGCCGGACGCCGCAGACATCACTGCGGCTCCTGGCCTGATGGAGAATGAACTCATGCATCCGTCGGTAGACGCCTCGCCGGCGCCAGCTGGGATGAACGTAGACACTTTGAATCCACCAGAAGGTCGCGTTGCGCCAATCGCTCCACTCGTAGGTCACCATCAACTGGCCGATGAGACGGCCGGAAGGTTCGCCGGACAGCTCCGCCACCAGGTAAAAACCGCGCTCGGGGGAAGCTAAGACGGCCAGAGTACCCAGTCGCAGCCGCTCCATTTCCAGGTCTCGTCCCTCCGTCTCTCGTGCCATGGCCGCACCGAAGGTCACGAGGGCGTCGACATCATCCGGACGCGCGGGGCGGACGATGACGTGGTCACGCATGATCGTGGGATTCGCCTGGTCGGTGGACGGGATTCACCGCCTCGGGCCCACTCAGCCGCCTCAACCATCCCGGCTGCGGGCGGTACAACCCCGCCGAGAATTCCAGCTTCATCGCTTCTTCGGCCGGAAGATTGACCGAAAACACCTTACTCTGCGGCACAAAGGCCAGGTAGCCGGTGAAGGGATGAATGGCCGTCGGCACGAACACCATCACCAGCGGTCCCAGCGGCGCGAGCTGGAGCGCCGGTGGCGCGGGGCCCATGGCGAAGCCGAGTGCCCAGAGGCCTTCACGTGGAAAGGGAAAGACCACCACGGTACTGCGGCCGAAGCGCTCCCTGAACTGGAACAGGTCGGCCATTCCCTTCAGCGTCAGATAGACGCTTCGCACGACGGGGATCCGCTGCACCCACCTGTCGGTCCACCACAGCAGTCGTTGGCCGACGAACTGCGTAGCCAGCATGCCCACCAGCAGGACCAAGGCCAGCAGGATTAGGATCCCCAGCCCCGGGACATCCGACTTCACGGCCGGGCCGAGAAGGTCCGCGATCAAACCGTCGAGCGTGGTGAAGAGGGCGCGCAAGATCAAGAATGTTCCCCAGGCCGGCACCAGGACCAGCAGGCCCGTGAGAAACGCACGGCGCAGCCGATGGAAACGATTCACTGAACCCTTCCCTGCGTAGGCGTCCATGGTGTCCCTCGCCGGGCCAATCCTAGCAGATTCCCTCGATCGATTCATTCATTCCTGCCATCACTGGTCGCGCCCTTTCTGGTCCCTGTCGTGAGAGGAGGGCCCTGCTTGCCGGCAGGCAGGTGACGTCTCCCCCCTTGATCTTGGACCGATATTCCTCTACCCTTGCGGGGTGACTCATGACCGTCGATGGGGTGGTCTGAGGAGGCCCCTGTGGGCCGGGAGGCGTCATGGCAGAAGCGAAGGTGCCCGGAAAGATCAACCTTGACAAGGAGTTGCTCGCCATCCTGTGTTGCCCGGAGACGAAGCAGGATGTGGCGCTCGCCAGTGAGGCGCTGATCGCTCGGTTGAATGATCTGATTGGGAAGGGGCAGTTGAAGAATAAGTCCGGCCAGTCGGTGACCGAGAAGCTGGACGGGGGCCTCATCCGAGCAGACAAGAAGATCCTCTACCCCGTGAGGGAGGATATCCCGGTCATGCTCATCGAGGAGGGGATTCCGCTGGAAGG
>JAHRHE010000236.1 GCA_020027965.1 Nitrospirota bacterium
GGCCCGCCCTTGCGATGTCCGAACACCCGCAGGCTCACGTTGATGTCCGGCGGCAGTTGCTTTACCAGATCCGCCAGGACCTGCTTGGCCACGCTGAAGCGCGTGCCCCCACCGAGCTTCGCGTTCATGGAGCCCGAGGCATCGAGGATGATCTCCAGGTTCCGCGTGATCGCCTTCGCCTCGGGGACAAAGTCCACCCGGATTTGTCCCATCTGGGGGGCGCCCTTCACGACATCGGCCCGGAGGGCGTACTTCAATGGGCCGGCGAGATCGTCGAGGATCTGCTGACCAATGTTTTTCACTTCACGCTCCGTGGGCGCGAAGAAGTACTTTCCGCCCTGGCGCTCGACCAGCTCCCCGGCCATCTCGGCGTTGGTGAGACCGATGCGCCGTTCGTAATCGACGCTGACTCCCGTTTGCAGCCCGTAGAGACGGACCGGCTCGCGGGCTACGTCCCGATGGAAGGGCAGATACCTGTCAAGGCGCTGATCCGCGGGCTGGATATCAAGGATGTCGAAGACCCACAGGATGATCCGGTTGCCGCCTCGCGGCCGCAGCGCGTCAAACGCGCTGCGCAGTCCCAAGATGGTATCCGTCGCCCCGCCCTTGCCCTGACCCTTCTCCAGAGCCGCACGGATCGGGGCAGGATCGGTTGTGAACGGGCTCAGTGGCTCAGGCTCACCCGCATACCGGATCAGCATGATCGGAACCCGCCCCGCCAACCTATCAAGGTTGGTCAGCAGCAACTCCCGAACGACGGCGAGATAGGGCTGTATGCTGTCACTGTCGTCGTATACCATGACCAGCGAGGCCGGCGGTCGGGTGAGCGTGACGTAATAGTCGCCTTGCTGGACTTTCCATTCCAGACGCGTGGGGCGATCTAGGAACTTCTCGGGCCCCACCGTCGCTACTTGCTTGCCGGCCGCGTCGGTCAGGGTGAGCGACGGCGCTCCCAACGAGCGTGGGTCGACGTCCAGCCGGAGCGTATCCTCTGCGCCTTGTGGCACCGTGATCTTGAAGACGTCCTTATCGATCTCTGTCGTGAGTTCTCCCACAAGGCTCTTGCGTAGGGGAAGCGGGTTGGCACGATCGACTGTGTCGTTGGTCTCGGTCTCACGCAATTCGTCGCGAAGTGGCGCGGGTGCATCAGGTGGGAACTGATGAAGCGTGCCGATAGCCTTCATCTGTCTGATGCACATCCAATCCGAGTCGTAGCCGGCAAGCACACGGACCTTGAGGTAGCGGGCCCAGGCGCCGCGCAAGGAAATACTGTCTTCGCCTTCCTTCTTGCTCAGAGTAAACTGTGCGATCTTCTCGAATCCCTCGAGGGGCGAAACGCGCGACGCCCACACCTCCACGTCACGGGGCGCCTGGGCTAGCCATACCCCGCTGCACTTCACGATGGCAAATCGGTCGAGGCGGGCCCACCACCCTTTTGGGAACCGGAAGACTGTCTCGTGTGGAAGAGCATACGCCTTGGCATCGATCGTCCAGGGGTTGTCATCGACGTTCTTATCCATGAACGCGGTTGGGTCGACAGGACTCTTCCAATGGTTGTAGTCAATAACGCCGGCGCCGGCTTCCACCGACAACAGGTTAAGGTTGACAGGTTGGAGGGCCACGGCTTTTGGATCGGAAATCGCACGGACACTGAATTTTGAGAACTCGAGACGAGTTTGGCCCGCCGCGAACGCTCCGGCTTTTCCGGCGGGGACATCCGCCTCTGGAACGCTGATCACCTGTGCGCCGCCCAGCCAGACGGCGATCCTGCCGTGCGTAGAGGCCACTCGCACCGACACAGGCTTCTTCGTGAACAACGGCAGGGTGGTTTGGGTGAAATCCAGCCAGCGGTCCATCACGGCCACCCGGTCCCCCTGCCGGCGTTCGAGGCGCAACTCATGCGGGTCCATATTGAAGGTGACGCGATAATATCGGTCCGGCGCCTGATAGCCAAAGAGGATGCCGAATTCACCTTCACCAGCGAGCGTTTGGCCGTCGATAGTGGCGTCAACTTCGTAGTCCTTCCACTCTTTGTTTCCGACCGTGATCTCGGAAAAGATCAACGCCGACCGGCCGGTGTCAAGCCGGATCACATGGTCCCAGTGCCACGGGCTGGACTGCTCATGAACCAGCCGTCCCTTTTGGATTTGCCAGCTGTGCTTCATTCGTTCATCCCACACCCAGCCGGAAACCAGTGGTTCCTCGAACACTTTCCAGACTTTGAGCGCGTCGGACTTGGCGAAGTCCGCAGCGTATGGGAGGGGTACCTCTGGGCCGAGATCGACAGCCTGCGCCGCCGGAGCCGGCTGAGGGGGTGCAGCTGCTGATGGCGGCTGACTCGGTGGGGCGGACTCCGGGGGCGTCACCGGGGCAGGCGGTTGACTTTCGGGCGCAGCCTGTGGAGGGGGCTCTGCCGGCGTCGCCTCGGGCGGAGATTCCGGAGGTGGCGCGGCTTCGGGCTGGGGAGGAGCCGGCGGAGGCTCCTCAGCCTGCGGTACGGATGGAGTCTGTTGAGCCGGCGGTGCCGGTGCAGCCTCCTGCTGCGCCGCAGGGCGTCCTCCACAACCGGCAACCACAAACATCAGCATGACCGCAATGACAAACAGTCTCGTCTTCATGGGGGCTCGGTGTCCACCTCACCTGTTCTCGGTCATGGAACAGCCATGAACCTGACATCAAGTATTGGAAGGCCCGTGCCGCCTTCACCGTCGGTCATCTTCGGGCAGGTCATGGTCCCCTCGATCCCGGTGGTGCTGACGCGCCGGAGCCCCCCGCTGCAGTCGCTGCGGCCTGACTCAAAGACCGATCGGCGCTCCCTCAGCGCCGACTCCACGAGAGCCTGAAGCTTTTTCTCATCGCCGCTGACGCGTGTCAGTTCCTTCTGGGTCGCTCCCTCACCGATATGGAGTCTGGCAACTGTGACATTCTTGCTGCCGTACCGGCCGGAGGAGGCGACTTCGCTCAGGGTGAGCTGAAACTCATATTTCGCAGGGATCCCCCACTCAGCGCTCTCAGCTTCAAATACATAGGCCAGACTGATCCAGAACCGCTCCTTGCCCGACCGGCCGTAGGCTCCACTGATCAGCGGCATCACGTACGACTTTCCGGCGTTCTTGAACTGGACCCGACCCTTCTTGAACCGCGCAAGCG
>JAHRHE010000116.1 GCA_020027965.1 Nitrospirota bacterium
CGGCGTGTGCAGAATAGAATAGAAGCATAGCAGAATAGAATAGAAGCACAAAGGATTGCCCGATCGCAACTTGCCGCCAAGTGCAGTTCCTATTCAGAGCTGGGTTGACAGCCGCGGGGCATAGGCGTCGCGTGTTTGGCCTGATCTCAAGTTCGTGTTTGATTGAAGATTGCTATAGGTCATTTGCGTCAGACTATGCGCTGTGCGACGGCGGCCACAAGCTCATTGCGAGCGCAGGACCCGGATGTTCTAGCACGATTGCGAGAAAGCTCGTTGGCCGAATCATCAGGGGCAGTGAATTCCTGACATCCCCGACCATCCCGTCCACCCATTTTCTTTTCCTTACATGCATAGATGTGACCCGGAACGGTAGGGCCTGGATTGAAAGAAAAACTGCCGCTGATCGAGCAGACGGTGGTTAGCCAGTCCGGCTATTGGGGTCTCGTGACTTATCGTGGATCATGCTGCGGTTGATTCGGGCTTTCATTGAAAGGGGGAATGCCATGATCAATTCTGACGCCGCGCTGATCGCGCTGACGGACAATTTCGAGCGGTCCGTCATTCCTGAGTTCGAGCGCCGCCGCCGCGAGATCGAGCGGCGCGGACTCGACCCGCTCGCGGCCGACGACGAGCTTGAGAAACTCGTCGAATGGCTAAATGAGTTTGTTACCGCCATTGCCGAACAGCGGGCGACCACACTGGATGGGCTGCGCGCGAAGGCGCGCGTTGGCCTCGGTCCCGTCGCCGGCCGCGATGCGGCGCGCGCGCTGGCAAACGATGAGTTCGACGATACGATCATCGCCTCGATCCTGGACGACCTGCTGGGGCCGGCTGCAGGGTCGGCCACCTGACCGGAGGCGCGGCGCCGGGGCGAGCGCGTCGGCTAAAGCGCAGTTCGCGCAGGACCCAGCTGGCTTCGATATGATTCTGCCTCGGAAGTGCGCGCCGGAGATCGCGGGCGCTTAGCGAAGCTGCTGGCGCTGAGACTTTCTTCAGGAGGTGACCTGTGCGCGCCACATCCGGAGGCCGGCACTTAATCGTCCGCTGCCGTCAAATGAGATTGCTGATGGCCCTCGCGCCGTCGCACTGCGGCCTTGACAGTTATCAGGCGATACGACGAGAGTAAGTGCAGTGCTCGATTCATATTGTGGTGCGGACATGGCGGATATTTTTGTGAGCTACGCGAAGGAGGATTTGGCAGCGGTCGATTTGCTGAGGGAGGACCTGGAAGCGAAAGGCTTCTCAGTTTGGTCCGACACGCAGCTGCTGCCAGGGCATGAATGGCGCACCCGTCTTCGGGAGGAGATTGACCAGTCAAGGGCTCTAATCGTCGTCTGGACATCGCATTCGAAGAACTCCACGTTCGTGCAGGAGGAAGTGGATCGGGCACGGAGCGTCGACAAGCCCGTCATTGCCTTACGCGAGAGAGGTTTCAAGGTAGAAGAAGTTCCTCTCGGCTTCGGCAGCATTCAGACGCACATCATTTCGGATCGCAACGCCATCCTGAAGGCCCTCGATGACTTCAAGATCATTCCTGCTGCACAGATTGCACAATTGTCGGGCGGCCGATCGGTCTACGAAATCTTCGCGCGAGCAATACCGGACACGACGCTGGTCGACCGGTCCAATAGCCCCGAAGGCCAGAAGATACGATCCGCGCTGTCCAAGCGGGGCTTCTGTGCTCGCCTGTGCGGCCCGACGAAGTCGGGCAAGTCCGTGCTGCTCCATCAGATACTGGGCACTCGCAATCCCATCTATCTCTCGGGCGGTTTGATCCGCAACCTGCAGCTCTTCTATGGCTATCTAGCCGTCAAAGTAGAGGGCGGGCAGATGCTTGGAGATGACGAAGCGGCAACTATGGAGCGGGTTCTCGCTAGCAAGCGGCCCATCGTGATCGACGACTTCCATCGCGTAAACTTTCCTACACGACGCGCTATCGTGAAACGCATTCAGGCCTTCCTAGATGCCGAGGTCAATGTGGTTCTCGTCTCGTGGACCGATATAGAGGGCGAGAAGATCGACTCCGATCCGGGACTGGACGGTAGGAGCGAGCCGGTCGAGATGTCCTATTGGAAGGCTGCCGATATCACTAGGATTGGCAGGGCCGGTTTTGTTAACGGGCTCAATGTCGAAGTCGATCCGCAGCTTCTGCTGGCGCTCACTCACCAGTCCTTCCAGAATCCTTTTCTCATGCAGCAGTACTGCTGCAAGGTTGCCGAACTCCACGGAATTTTGGAGCGACGGTCAAGTCCAATCAAGGTGTCAATGACGGAAGATGCCCTCCGACAGATGTTCAAAGAGTCCTGTATACAGACGAGGAAGCATTTTCTGAGCTGCATCGAGCGTCGAGGCGACCAGATGGTAACGCTCAGCACCGGCGCGACGACCTCAATTTATGGACTGATATTGCTGGCAGTCTCCAACATGGAACCGATCCACAAGATGGGAATGGACACACTGGCGCGGAAGATGCGAGAGCGGGTCCAGGGAAGCACACAGGCTTTGACGCCAATCGCCGTAGAATCGGCAGTGAAGGCGTTTATGCAGCGGCTTGAGAAGAATGAGCACCAGCACACGGCTGTCGACTACTATGGGGGGAAGCTCCACATTCACCCATTCTTCAAACGGTACCTCCTATGGGACTTCGGCCCGTCCAAGGGTTACGCGCATCCCGACCTAACCCGTTACCAAGATGAGCCGAGCGATCAGCCGGCGTTCGGCGTTCCGTCGCTATGAAGCCAACTGGATTCGAGCAAGGCGTCATCGATTTTCGCCGGATCGCCGCCAGATTGTTTAAAGAGCTGACGTGCCATGTAGTGCAGATCGCGGATCGTGCCTTGCCTAGTTGTCACGAAGGTCTCGATCTGCTTCTCGGGCTTGCTAAGAAATCGTTGAACTGCTTGTTGCTCTTAACTCCTTCCATAAGAAGGATCGCTTGCTGCCGTGTCGGGGGCCGGACTCGAACCGGCGACCTCCGGATTATGATTCCGCTGCTCTAACCAACTGAGCTACCGCGCCATCGACCAATCGGGCAATCCTGCGAGAGGACGGAGATTTTTTTCTCTCCTGTTGCACTCCAGCGAAGCCCTATGTCGCAAGCCCGGGCCGGCCATTCAAGTGTCACGTTCCCTGCCCTGCGGCGGGTGCCCTGACGGCAGCCCCGAAGCAGTGACGCACGATTCCGTCATCCTGTTAAGCAAGCCAACCGGTCCGGCCTTCGGTCGGGCCGATGAACAAAGTCGGCGGAACCGGACCGCTATTCAGCCGCGGCCGACAATGTCTCGAGAACGGACGTCGAAGCGACGACCCGATTGCGACCACGTCGTTTGGCTTCGTAGAGCGCCTGGTCCGCTTCCCTGAGCAACGTTTCGATACCGGCCGTCCTGACAGTGGCAGCAGTGACTCCGATACTAATGGTCAGTACGCGACAAGGGCAAAGCGACAGGTTCCTCGAAATTGTCCTGTCGGCGGTGGCCGAGCTCGAAGAAGCGACAGCGCGCGCGAAGCCAAAACACAGATAGCCCGAGGATCAGATCAGCACCTGATTGCTGAACCCGAAGGGCCCTCCTTCGTCTCTCGTACAGTTACGCACCGTCGCAAAAAACCGCGCTTGTGACGAGGCAATCGTTGCCTGAAACATGCGACACGCCTATAGTACGGGAACGGTGATCGAGACGTGGGAGGCTCCCATGCAATCGAGATACCGACGAATTCCGCCCTGCCTACTTAGGTACCACGGTGAGTTGCTAGCTGGGCTAATCACGCTTGCAGCGCTCTCGCTCGGTACCGTTGACGAGCGTCGGGCTTTTGCCTCGTCGGCGCCCGGTGACTGGCCGAATGCCGCCATCGTCGCTTTTGAGCAGGTTCGATTGGACGCGCGGAGTGTCGTCCGCGGCGACATCGTCGTTGCCTTTCCGGAACCTGGCCAGCGACCGGAACAGCTCGTGCAGCGCGCGAGCGACACCACACTGCAGGGTTCGGTCCATTTCGGTGCTGCGGGAGTGGACTTCCCCGACTTCCCGTGGTTCGAGCTTGGCGGCCGTGAGGTCACCGTCGAACCCGGGTCCTCGACCAGATTGCCGCCCGGCCAGTACGGGCGGGTCAGGGTCGGGGCTGACGCTGTCGTCACGCTGACCGCTGGCATCTACAACCTGCTCGCCCTCCACGTGGGATCGCGAAGCCGCCTGGAGTGCGCGGGGAGCTGCGAGATCCGGGTCCTCACCCACGCTTCACTGGATGCACACGCCTATCTTGGGCCCGATCCAGCGTCGGACGCCCGAAGTGGCGACGTCCACGTTCTGGTGGCAGGAGTCGATCTCAGCGAGGCGTCTGGCGAACGGGCGCCGTCGCTCGCCGTAGAGGTGGCCGAAGGTGTGCAGCTCGACGCGCGTCTCTACGCTCCCAACGGCACGCTGCGACTCGGCAAGGACGCCGTCAGCATGGCCGGCGTCATCGCGCGAGTGGTCTGGCTGGGCCAAGGCGCCCAAATTGCGCGGACGCCGCCAGGGCCCGTCGATCTTGGCCCTGGGCCGCCAAGCGGCGGCGAGCGTCTCCCGATCGAGGCAGTTGACGGCGACGTCCGCCAATTCCGCCTGGAGGGCTCCCAGCGTGTTCGCGTCGATGAGCTCTTCACCCGCCACGCGGCCGCCTTGGGGCTCGGCCCACTCGACAAGATGGTCGAGCGCCGTGTTGGGCGCGACGCCGATGGCCGTTCGCACCACCGTTACGCCCAGCTCCACCGGGGTCTTCCCGTTCTCGGCGCGGAGTTTGTGGTTCAGGAAGCAGATGGCTGGGTCATTTCCGGGATTGGCCGAGTCGTTTCCAGCTTGGATCTCGCCGTGGTGCCGGGCCTATCCGAGGAGGACGCTCGCACGCGAGCCGTGATTGAAGCCGGTTGGCCGCCGCCGTCAGGGACATCGGCAGAAGGATCGGTCGCGTCCCCTCCTGTCCTCGCCATCGCATCCGCCGGGGGCAGCATGGCACCAGAAAGTTTCCGGCTCGTCTATCGGATCGCGGTGCGGAAACGGGATGGTCGCTGGGACACGATCGACGTCGACGCGCGAACAGGGGAGATCGTGAACCGGTTCGCTCAAGCCCGTCAGTACACCGGTGGCGGCGACACCCTTCATAACGGGTGGAAGCCGTTCGAGGTCCAGAGCTTCTTGCTCAATGGCCAGACCCGTTATCGCCTCGTGGCTCCGGACTTCATCTCCGGTCCCTCGTCCCCCCAGGTGGGAATCACCACCGTCCTGGCCCTCGGCCTGAACCCACCGGAAGGTGCTCCGCCACCCGACTTGGGCTTCATCTACGACAACTATGTGCTCCTGCACTTCGTGGACGAGGATGGCGACTTCCGCAGCTGGCCTCTAGGGAGCTTCGCAGAAGCTTACAGCCAACTGCCCGCGACTCTTTATGGCGTGAGCGTACATTGGGGGCTGCAGCAAGCGGTCAATTACTGGCGGAAGGCCAAATGGAATGGGAACGCCGGATGGAACGGGGTGGACGGACAAGGCAAGGAGCATATCTGGGGATTCGTCGACTGCGCTGACTTATATGGCGAAACGAACGCGATATTCCTCGGATCGGGGCTGTTCTGTTTTTCAAAGCAAGTGGACCTGAAGACCATCGGACACGAGTTCGGTCACGCGGTCATCTATCATGCGACTGGAGGTTGGCCGTACTCAGGCGAGGCTGGGGCCCTCGACGAGGGGTTTGCTGACGTCTTTGGTTACTTGCTAAACCCGAACACGGCGGACTGGTGCTTGCATTCCAGCCCGGCGACCACCGTCTACTACAAGGATCCCGGAGCAGCCGGCACCTGCAACGGGGGCCCAGCGACGTGCCCGGGCGTGCAATGCGATCCGACCGGCGTCTGCTCGTTTACCATTCCGGCGGTATGCCAGCCACCCGGACGGAGCCTCAGCGCTCCGAAGAGCACAAAAAACCCCGATACTTTTATGGGGCAAAACTACTTCACTCCCATCGGAAGTGACTGCAACTGGTGTCACCAGGACTCGACCATCGTCGGCCATTGGTTCTACATCCTCGTCAATGGGAAGCAAGGCACGAACGACAAAGGGAACGCCTACAACGTGGCCGGCATCGACCTTGCGAAGGCCGAGCAGATCGTCCAGCGGACAGTGCTGTCGAAGGTGTGGAGCTCGGTCACGTTCCACGGCGCCCGGGCGGCCGCCATTCAAGCGGCCGAGGATCTGTTCGGCGCCGGGTCTTCCGAGGTCGTGGCCGTGACGAACGCGTGGTACGCGGTCGGCGTCGGCGGACCATACGACACCCGCTTCTACAAACCGACCAAGGTGAGTGGTGTTGAGCCGTGGCCGGCGACACTGTGGTGGGAGGAGCTCCACGGTGAGACGGACTGGGAAGTACAGATCTCCCCAAGCCCGGAGTTCGACACCGATACCAAAGTGCTCAGCGGCCAGCGGAGCAATGCCGCCGGTCCGGGCAAGGTCCTCCACGGCGCCAAGGTCGGCGCCAAGGTCAACCTTCGCCCGACCACAACATACTACTGGCGGGTGAGAGCGAGATCGGCACCTCCGCCGAAAAAGGTGAAACCGCAGGAGTCGTCGTCGAAGCATCCTCCTTGGATCCGCCCCGGACGCGGGTGGATCGCGCCAGGCCAGGGGACGCCGCCCGGCTCGGTTATGGTCGTGGTGCCTTCATTTGCTGCGGGTCTCCTCGGCGACTGGGGCCCGTGGGGGGACACGCAGACGTTCGTCACCGGAGAGAAGGTGCCCCAGCTGACCAGGCCAGCGCCTCTTCCCCTGATCGATCTTCCGGGGGAGACTCCGGCGGATGTAATCGCGGTCGTGATGGCACCCGGCCTTTACTACCCCTGGGGCACAGAGTTTCGCTGGAAGGGAGTGACGGGAGCGACCCAGTATCGGCTCACGGTCTCGGAAAGCGCAAACCGGTCGTGCAAACCTGCGAGTGCCAAGAGCGTCGTCATTGGAGCGTCTTCAGCTCACACCGTCGTGGAGCTCGTGAACGCGCCGAAGCCCCCGGGGCCGCAGGTCAGTCACACGGTTCCGCTGAGGAGCGATCGCACTTACTACTGGTGGCTGATGGCCGTTGGACCTGACGGGATCCCAGGAGGGTGCGCCTATGGTGGCCAGCCGGTCCAGTTCCGTACCGCACTACCGAAGGCGGACCTGGTGTCGCCGGCGGATGGATCAAAGGTCTCGCCGTTCGAAACGACGCTGACGTGGGCGGCAGTCAAAGGGGCGGAGGCCTCCGGCTACGCGCTTCAGTGGCGCAAAGCCGGTACGAAGTTTTCCGCCGGCGAAACAGTGGACTCAACGAGCACGGTTATCGAGCCTGGGGCGGTGGGGACATTCTTCTGGCATGTGCGTCCCAAAGGCCCGCTGAGCGGGGATTTGGGGGCGGTATCGTCGACTTGGTCCTTCGTTACGGACCTTGCGCTCACGAAGCCTGAGCTGGTCCACCCTCCCAAGGAATACTGGCAGCGGTACGGGGACGCGACGGCATTCGCCTGGCGGCCCGTCGCGGGAGCAACGGGTTACGTGCTGAGGGTCTACCTGCGCCAACCCGATCTGACGGTCGGAAAGGTCGTTGCCGAGCTCGATGCGGGATTCACGGAGTGGACGCCGTGGCCCGGAGCACCACCACAAGTGGTCGCGGAGGGGGGCTCGGGGGTCGAGGGGGTCTCAACCAACCCGTCGGGCTATTGCTGGAAGGTTGAGGCGATCGGGCCAAGTGGGATGACGGGTGCGGCCTCCGACGTGTGGTGTTACCGACCCGGGGCCGCCGAAGTGACCATCCTCAGCCCAGCAGAGGGCGCGACGGGGGTCGAATACGCCCCAACGGTGATCACATGGTCCTCTCCCTACTCGCCTGGTGGCTACCGAATCTCCTTCGGTTTTTATTCGGTCGACACGGGTTGCTCCTGGTGGACGATGGAGACGGTCTCTGCCGGGAAGACCGCCTTATCGAAGAACCTCAACCCCGACACGCGGTATTGCGTCCTGGCAAGGGGCGTCAACTCGGACGGTAGCGATGGAAATTACGGGGCCTTGGTGACCTTCCGGACCAAGGCCGCGCCTCCTCCGCCGGCCCCGACCTGCAAGCCGCTGGATGGCAACGCGATCACCATAACCTGGCCGCCGAACTTTGCGCCATTGAACGGGCCTGTCCAGGTCTGGTGGGTCGAGGAAGATCCGAGCATCAAACAGTACAAGGTGTCGGTTGGAAATCATGGATCCGGGACACCCATCTCCTGGGTATTTGAATCAGCCCCGGTCTCTTCGGCCTCGCTTCAGCAGCCGGGATTGTCCGCTGACGAACGGGTGTTCACGCTGCCGGTGGTCCTTTCGGGCAGCTTGTCCACCAATCTCCTCTACGGCGTTCTCGTCCAGGCCCGGACGGACCAGAGTTGCAATTGGTCCAATGTCGGTGTTGTGGATGGCATGTGGTTCAACTGGTAATTGACCACGAGTGGTGCTCTCACGCATAACACTCCACCGGCCCGTGCAGCCGGCCGACATTCCGGTCGAGCAGCCGACCAATTTCGATCTCGTCATCAATCTGACCACGGCCAAGGGCTCGGTCTCGATGGGCAATCGATGCTTCTTGCGTGTGCCGACAAGGTGATTGAATAGCGATGCTCTTTGTTGCGGTGCATGAGTCTGTTCGTGGCACGGAGCGTCGGTTTGCTGCGATGCCGCAATACGTCCGGAGTCGGGGTTGTGTCACGAAGACGCGAAAACGTCATGCTGTGTGAGAGATGAAGGAAGGCCCCTTGGGAGCCGCTTTGTAGGAGGTGGCTCCAAACAACCATGAGCTGCTTCGGACAAAAGCCGCGGTGGTGAACGTCATGGAAAAGGCGCGGCGAAGACTGCGTCATGTGAGGATGAGAGAGAC
>JAHRHE010000237.1 GCA_020027965.1 Nitrospirota bacterium
CCCTCAGCCGCTCTTGATGAGAAGTGAACTTCTATTCAATTGTCGCTCTATAAGACCAAACGCCTCCGGGGCTGTCAAGCAAAAAACTCACTGGACCACATCCTGCTCGATCGGGCCGACGATGACCCCCTGCTCTTCGAGCCATCGGATCCCCTTTTCAAGTTGCTCCGCGTCCCCTTCCAGCTCGGCCATGAGCCAGCCCATGCCTTCGGTGTAGTCGGCCCGGCGGATGTTGAAAACGAGATCGAACCGTTCGCACGTGTGCCACAAGAGCGGCTCGTCCTTGAGCTTTCCAGGAAAACTGAGATGTACCCGCCTCTTCGCCACCCCCACCTCCATCGCTGTGCATTGTGGCTCCATTCTACCCCATCCCCTCCCCTTCGGGCAACCCGGTCCCCTCTCGCCGGTCGTAGTGTAGTTCCACAGAGCGGGGTTGCCTCCCATCGGGCCGGTACACATTTAGGGCAAGCTTCGGTGAGAAATAGAAATGATACGCGCCGGGGGCTTTGGATCAGCGTGGGGAAATGGGGAAAGGCTGGCCGGGGCGAAGAGTTTCGTCAACGAGCGACTTGACCCGCTTCCCCACACTAAGGTGGATCCCCGTAAGTGAGAATACACTGTGTGTCAAAAAATTGTTCGAATTCGGGAAGTTCTGGATATAGGCGGTCGTCAAGCTTCAGGGGATAGATCCAAATCGGATTGAGGAAAGTGACTGCGAGGAAAACCTCGTCGAATTCATCGGTATTCTCGCGGGTAGAGGCTCTCCGGAACGCGTCGGCAAGAGAGTCGCGGTTGGTAAGCACAAATTCATCGGAATCCAAGAGTAGGATCGTCGATAGACCTTGCCTCCGATAAGGTGCAAGTTGCCCGCGCTTTTCACCGATTGCGTGGGCCATGTTATTCTCTAGGTGTGCCTCTAGGTTCCCTGGCGAAACCCGCATTACATGGCAGGCAGGATCTCTGGGGTCCCGACGCCTTGAGATCAACACCGGGAATGGGACGCCTTGGAATTCGAACTGCTGCCAACGGCCGTCGTAAGGCATCTGCGCGATGGCCCTAATGCATCCCTCTAAGAGGGCTTCGGCTATTGCGCCCCAACTAACGTCACTAGGGATCGCATGAGTGGGAACGGAGATCAGCGTCCAGGAGTCTGGGTGCGCAGCCTGTATGGCTCTTTCAAGAGGAACGACTACTTGCCTAAACCTGGCGTCATCAGCCCTTTGCCCAGCAATGGCGTCCACCGTTGTGTGCTCCAAAGCAAAACGTCGGCCTCCCCGCTCGATGATCGCATCACATCCACCCCGGCCCGGGTTCTCGCGGTCAGGACGTGAGACCACAACCACTTGCTGCCTCTCGATTAACGAGAGACGAGTACAAAACTGGTCAATGGTCCTGTCCTCACGGGGCATCGCGGGCCACTCAACGGACCGAAGCTTGAATCTGTCTTAGGATCGATAAGATTTAGGGGGGAAATCCGACTCCAACTCCAATTTTATCGGGTTTGTCAAGGCTGGCACCAAACCTTTGTTTGCACTCGTGTTACGCCCCTGTTAGGTGATTCGCTCCTTGAGGAGAGTTTCCTCAACACGCCGTACACCAAGGGGTGAGAGATAGACCATCTCAGCGTCTCGGTCATATTCGACGAGTTGTCGGTCATGCAGTGCTTCCAAAACTCGCTGGCGAAACATGGACATACTGTTGTACTCAACCCACGCGAATAGATCCTCAGCAGGAATTGCCCGCTAGCTTTCCGAGTACAGAAGTATCAGAGCCTTATCCTGGGCGCTTAGCTCCGGCCGCAAGACCCTTTTCCTACCAGCTACTTCCCAAATGTCGGGAATCTCGCGTTCAGCAAGGCTATCTAAGACATCCTGCGCTTCCTCAAGTGAAAGGGAGTGAAAAACTCGTATCAGCTCGCACATAATCCAGTCCGCAGCTCGCATCATGGCAGCTAGATCGATTTGATTCGCGTCGACATCGCCGCCCACATGGCCTATGCCACGTTTGTTGCGAAGAGTGTATAGGAAGACAATTGCCCTCGGTATGATGATGCGAAGAGACTCGACCCCTGATGCGACTGGGGCTCTCTCGACAGTGGAGCAGGCAGTGACTAGGTTCGGGATCTTCTGGCCGAACGGGACGAAGGTACCCGTCAGCTGGTTCTGTAGGAGGCGCAGGACAGCTTCGCAGAACTTCCCGGCGCTCAGTCCCGCGGCATCAAGCTTGCCTTCTCGGAATCTTGTCCTGAGCTCGAGGAAGGCTGAGATCAACCGCTTGCGGAACTGATCGGGAACGTTGCCCAGCGCTTGTTCGAGCGTGGGCTTATTGTTGCCTGTATTCGTACTGGCCATCGGTGTTCTTTTCGCGCGTCAGCTTCCCGTCACGAACGAGCCGGACAAGTTTTCCCGACAAGTCGGATTGCTTGAATGGGAGGGCAAGCTTCGTCTCTCAATGCGAGACAATGTCACCGATGGTCCTACCCGTCTTGAAGTAACCCTCTTTGAGAAGGCGCGCGAGCGTGGCCAGCGGCCCGGGTTTGGTCGCGGTGGGCCGCAGTTTGCCACTAGCGGGGGGTATGTCGTCGCTCTCCTTCGCGGCCGGCTTCCGGCGCCTCGGTCTGCGTGACGGTGCTCCCGATGCGACAGTGACGCCCTCAGGTCCTCCCGGTGCGCCGCCTGCACTACCCAGGACCAGCTCGACGATCCGAAGCTGCACAGCCTCAGACTTAAATAAATTTACTACTTCCGCAAGCTCCTGCAGCTGTTTCTTAATCGCATCGAAATTCTGGATCACGAAGCCTCCGAACAGGCGTCATCCAGTGTTCGCCAGAGATTTGAGGGTCAGGTCTTGAATCTTGATATTCACGTCATGCGAACCAGCGACGGCCGCACGATATGAACGAAAGCATATCACACGTCGATCTATGGTGGAAGGGTCGCATTCAGAAGGCTGACGCGAGGCGCCGTCCTGGTGAGATCCGGGATTGGGCGGGGGTGGCCCACTGGAGGAGGATCGCGGCGACTTCGCGGCGGGAGCACTCGGGCGGTGGCACCTCGATCCGCTACATCATCTCGCACACCCGGGTCCCTGACGGCGAGGGGTAACTCCTCACCGGCTTCCCCGGCGGATCCGTA
>JAHRHE010000117.1 GCA_020027965.1 Nitrospirota bacterium
GCACGGTTGGAATTGGTGAGCGCCGGAGCATCCGCTCCCTTTTCCTTCATTGGCGGTGTGGCGCCGGAGGTCGTGGCCAGTCTCCACGAGGCCTATCGGATTCTGAACAACTCGGTCGAGGCGACGATCACCGACGTGTTTGCCGGGAGGGCTTCGTTGGAAGATCCCGTGCTGCAGGCTCGGGTCGAAGATGCCTATGCTGAGCTGGTGAGGTCCCGTCAAGACCTGCGCGTGCATATCCTGTGCGGCCGCGAACCAGACGGCACGTTTCGCTGGGAGTTTCCAGTGGACCCCGCCCAACGCCCGCGATTGAAATTTTCCGCACTCCGGCTCGTCAACAGCCTCACCAAGCAGACCACTTCGTTCGATGTGGACGGTTCGATGACGCCTGCCGTCGGTAAGTTGCTCGGCGTCCTGGAGGGAACGCACCGGGTGCCGGAGGTGCGCCAGACCGTTGCCTCGGTCGGCCCTCAGTTGGAGCTAAAACTAATGCGTCTGCTGGAGACACTGAACGAGGAGCAGTGCGTGACTGCATCCGCCCATGCGTCGGTCGGCGCCTACTGGCTGGCCAACACCTGCGACCGCGACATCGTCCACCTCGGCCATGCGGGCCTGCTCTACCGGCAGATGGACAGGTTTTTGTTTTTTGATCCGTGGCTGGTGCCGTGGTTTGCCGAGGCTCCGATCCCTTCCCTGTGGGGCAGCTTGCTGCCGAAGCCGGCGGCGATTTTCCTGACGCATGAACATAGCGATCATCTCGATCAACGGACCCTGCTCCAGATGCCCAAGGATATTCCGGTCGTTGTGCCGAGCCGGAGGAATCGCCGGACCCTGCACTACGACTATCATGCCATTCTGGAGGAATTGGGCTTCGCCCAGATCGTTGAGCTGGCGCACGGCGAGCGGTGGACCTTCGAGGGCGGCGTGGTGGAGGCGGTGCCGTTCTTCGGGGAGGACCCGTGCGATCTCGAGCTACCACGGAACTGTTACCTGATTGCCGATCGGGGCCGCAACACCCTGGTGCACGCGGACAGTGGGCCGACCAATGACGGCCGATCGGCGCTGAAGGAAGGCGTGATCGAAGACCTCGTCCGGAGGAACGGGCCGATCCTGACCGTATTTGCCTCTCAGCAGCAGCTTCTCGAAGTGCGGGCCCGCTCGGTCACCGCTTGCTTGTCCCCACCGGGCCGCTGGCTGGAACGTGGTGAGAACGGCTATCTGACCAGCGCGTATTTGGGCCAGCTTGTGGCGAGTGCGAGGGCCCGCTTGTTCGTCTCGTATGCCACTGGGGGAGCCGATTGGCTTCCCGACACACTGCCATTCGTGTTCAGCCCCGGCCGGCCGGCCGGGAGGGCGTTGCTCACCGCCTACTGGGAACCCATGAAGCAGCTCGGCGAACTGTTGCGCCTTCAGGGATGCAGCTATCATTATAGTCGTGCGCTGGATATCTTCCGGGCAACCCCAGATGGGGGGGTTCAGGTGGTGGACGGAACAGAGGTGTTGGATCCCAGCCGGCTCTTCGGCGTGGACTCTTCAGCGTGAAGCGTGAAGAAAAAACATCTCCTGACGTCGAACGAAAATGAGCATCTGGGACACCTTTACGGACAATCAATACCTGGGCTTGGTGCCCTGGACCAGTCTTGAACTGCTGAGCGCGGAACCGCGACGTCCCTTCCCGTATCTGGGGGGGGTGGCGCCGGAGGTGGTCACCAGCCTGCATGAGGCGCATGGGCTGCTGCGGAGCGCCGTCGAAAACGCGGTAGGCGAAGTGCTCTGCCGGGGCATTCGTCAGGGAGATCCCTCGCTCCGGCCTCTGATGGAAGACGCCTATGCCGAGGTGGTGCACTCCCGCGCCCACCTCCAGGCGCATATTCAGTGCGGGCGCGAACCTGACGGAAGGTTCCGGTGGGAGTTTCCGCTGGACCACCAGCAGTCGGCCAGCGTCACGTTTACGGGACTGGCGATCGGGAAGACCGTCACGAAAGGGACGACGTCCTTTGAGTTCGACGGGCCGATCCTGCCCGGCATCGGGAAGGTTCTCGGGAGCCTGGACGGTACCAGCCGGGTGAGCGAGGTGCGGGCGGCTGTCGCCGCGTCTGGTCCGGACCTGAGAGACGAGGTCGAACGCTTCCTGGAGGTGTTAAACCAACAGGAGTGTCTGACAGCGTCTGCACGTGCGTCGGTCGGCTCCCAGTGGCTGTCTGAGACCCGCGACCGCGATGTGCTCCATCTCGGCCATGCGGGCCTCCTGTACCGGCAGCAGGACCGGTTCTTTCTATTCGATCCCTGGCTGATGCCCTGGTACGCCGCGGTACCGGTGCCCTCCTTGTGTCACGCAGTCCTGCCGCGGCCGGCTGCCTTGTTCCTGACCCATGAGCACGACGACCACATGAACTCCAGAACGCTGCTCCAGATGCCGAAAAACATCCCGGTCATCGTCCCGAGCCAGAGGAATCGCCGAGCGCTCTACTACGACTACTCCTCGATACTGCGGGAGTTGGGGTTCCAGGAGATCATTGAATTGGCCCACGGGGAGCGCTGGACGTTCGACGGCGGAGCCGTGGAGGCGGTGCCGTTCTACGGAGAAGATCCGTGCGACCTCCAGCTACCCCGCAACTGTTACGTGATCGCGGATCGGGGCCGCAACACGTTGGTGCAGGCGGACACCGGGCCGAGCAACGACGGCCGATCGGCGGTGAAGGACGGGATCATCGATGATCTGGTCCGGCGGTACGGGCCGATCGCGACGACCTTCGCGTCACAACAGCAGACCAGGGAGGTGCGGGGGCAATCGGGGTACGCCTATCTGTCCCATCCGGGCCGGTGGTTGGAGACGGGGGAAAGCACGTCTGTGAATCTTCGCGATTGCGTGCGCCTGGCGGCGAGCACCAAGGCTCGCCTGTTCGTCTCCTATGCGACCGGTGGGGCCGACTGGTTTCCGGAGCATGTGGCCTGGCTGATCCGGCCCGGCAAGCCGGCTCGGAACGCGCTCACGACAGTCACTACGGAGCCGTTGGAGAAGCTGAAGGAGCCGTTGAAGGAGCTGGGGTGCCGGTATCACTACAGCCGCGCCTTGGACCTCTATCGCGAGACCTCTGACGGAGGCACCGCCGTGGTGTCGGGGACCAAGGCGTTGGATCCGCTCCGGATGTTTGAGCGTGATCACGGGGGCCATCCGCTGCTGCAAACGGTGAACGAGCGAACGTCTGCTGAGTCACTGACCACTGACCACCGACCACCGTGAAGTGAGCACTGAGGACCCCGTTCGAATGATTACCGGCAAAAAAGTCATCACCGTGCTGCCCGCGTACAACGCGGCGGCCACGTTGGAAGCGACCGTGGCGGATCTCCCGGTCGGGTTGGTGGATGAGGTGCTCCTGGTGGACGACGGCAGCCGCGACCAGACCGTGGCGGTGGCCAAGGGCCTGGGCCTTCGCACGTTCGTCCATCCGCGCAACCTCGGGTACGGGGCCAACCAGAAGACCTGCTACCGCGAAGCCCTTCTCGCCGGCGCCGACATTGTGGTCATGGTGCACCCCGATTACCAGTACCCGCCCAGCCTGGTTGGGGCGATGGCGGCGATGGTGGCCAGCGGAGAATACGATCTCGTGCTGGGGTCGCGCATCCTGGGGGGCACCGCGCTGGCCGGTGGCATGCCCCTCTACAAGTACGTCGCGAACCGCGGGCTCACCATCTTTCAAAACCTGCTCCAGGGTACCCGCCTCTCCGAATATCACACGGGATTTCGCGCCTTCAGCCGGAAGGTCCTGGAAACCCTGCCGCTGGAGGAGAACTCACACGACTTTGTGTTCGACAACCAGATGTTGGCGCAAGCGGTGGTGTTCGGATTCCGGATCGGTGAGATGTCCTGTCCCACCCGGTACCGAGCCGATGCCTCTTCCATCAATTTCTTCCGCTCGGTGCGGTACGGATTCGGGGTCGTGCGAACGTCTCTGGAGGTACTCGCCAAGCGACTGGGCATATGGACCCCTCGAAATCTTTCCCCCGCCGGCCGAACCGTCCTCCCCAGGCAAGCCACCGCAAGCCTTCGGGCTGACGAACCACCTCCGGAGCCAATCCCTGCCGATCCCGCGTCCCAGTGGGAGCAGAGTCGGTGACCGACGAGCAAGCGGGACCCGGTGTGGAATCGACCCCGCCGGCCTGGATGCCCGAGCGTTCCGTGGTTCTCCTCTGGGCCGCCGTGGCGGTCCTCTGGGCAGGCCTCTTCCTCTTCTCCCAAACCCTGGCGTGGGATGGGGACGAAGGCTTCCACCTGCTCGCGGCCCAATTGATCACTGCGGGAAAGAAGCCATATCTCGACTTTTTCTATCAGCACGTTCCTCTCCATATCTATATCACCGCCGGCTGGTTCCGCCTCTTCGGGGACACGTGGCGGAGCGCCCATGCCCTGGCGACCGTCTTCACGGGGTCTTCGCTGCTTCTGGTCGCCGGCTTTGTGTACTCACGGATTCCCGACCTTGCCTGGAGGGTTCCCGCCGCGATCGCCGCATCGGTGCTGGTGGGTCTCCATGCGGAAGTGATCCAGAATGGCACGGTCGGAGTCGCCTATGGACTGTGCCTGTTCCTGACCCTGGCCGGGTTTCGGCTCGTCATCGTCGCGGTGGACCGGGCGAGCGGGTGGGCAGCCGCGGGGGCCGGGTTGTGCGCGGGGGCTGCAGCGAACGCCTCGTTGCTCACGGCGCCGGTTGCGCCGATCCTTCTCCTCTGGATGATCAGCCGGATCCGGATCGGGCATCGATGGGCCAAGGCGGCCTGGTTTCTGGCGGGCGCGGTGATTGCGTGCATCCCGTTCCTCTGGCTAGCCGCACAGGGACCACGCCAGACCTTCTTCGACGTCGTGGAGTACCATGTGCTCCATCGTCAATCGGTCGCGACCACGATCGCCGGAATGGTCCGGGAGAATCTCGGGACCGTCTACACAGTGTGGTTGGAGTCCACGCAGGGCTTGGTTTTGGTGTTGCTGGCGATCGTGGGGGGCTTGTTTCTCGCAGGTCGGACGGAATGGGATCCGCGAGACCGGGCCGAAATGGCTCTCTGTACCTGGCTCGCGCTGGGCCTGGGCGTGTATCTTTCCGTTGCGCGTCACACTCACCCCATGTATTTCGTACTCGTGGTACCGTTTCTCAGCCTCTTCGCCGCATTCGGCGTGTATGCGATCGGGTCGAGGATCGGGTCTCTCGGGCGGCCTACCCTGGTCATGCTGCTCGTGCTCGGGTGGTATGGAATCGGGTTGGTGAAGCCGGCCTCTCATGTGTTCCGTGATTATGCTCCTCACTGGCCCGTGTATGACGAGGTCGCTCAAACCATCAACCGGGTGACCCCCGCGGGCGGGGAAGTATGGGCGTACGACGAGTTCCTGTACTTTGCGGCCCGACGGATTCCGCCTCCCGGCCTGGGAAATCTCTATTCGCAATCGTTGTCCCTCCCGCCTTCGCTGGCGGCCGATCTGCGTGTCAAGCCGTTGCTACAGTTGGAGGCGTCGCTTGCAGCCGGACGCTATGCCACTGCGGTAGTGGAACCCGATGAACAAGCCATCGCCCGATGGGGTTTGACCCGCCTGTACCGAGGGCGGACCCTGGTGAGGGGGTACGAAGTGTTCTGGGGCCGGGTGGGAACTCGCACGAAGGAACGCTGATGGCGGAGTTCTCGATTGACATAGGGGTGAAGCACGAGAACAGGCATGGGGCACATCGCGGTCCTGACTCGTCCCCCCGGCCATTCATGATGACCCCGTCTTGCGGATCACGGGTCACGCTCTCCGCGATCTGGGCGATGCTGTCGGCCGGCCTCCTCGTCTACTCCCAAGTCCTGGCCTTGTACGCAGACGAGGGGTTTCATCTCCTCGCGTCGCAATTGATCAACGCCGGCAAGCGTCCGTATCTCGATTTCTTCTACCAGCACGTCCCGCTCTATGCGTATCTCAACGCCGGCGTGTTCCGGATCGTCGGCGACAGTTGGCGGGTTCCGCACGCGATCTCGGCGCTGTGTTCAGGCGCGGCGGCCTGGCTGGCCGCCAGCTTCGTGCTCCACCGTGTGCCGGATCCTTCTTGGCGGTTGCCGGTGGCGGTGACGGCGGCACTCTTGATCGGGTTGAACGCGCTGGTGATCCAGTACGGCACGGTCGGTCATCCCTTCGGGCTGTGCCTCTTGTTGGTGGTCACCGCGTTCCGGTTGGTGATCCTTGCCGTTGAGCGAGAGAAAGGCTGGTTAGCGGCCGCGGCCGGCCTGTGCGCGGGGGCCGCCGCCGCGTCGTCGCTGCTTACCGCCCCCGTGGCGCCGATTCTCTTGTTCTGGATGCTGCGCTACCATCGGGCCGGCGCACGATGGCCCAAGGCGGCCTGGTTCCTCGGCGGTGCGCTGCTTCCTTTTCTTCCCCTTCTGTGGCTCGCCGTCCAGGGGCCCCGCCGAGTGTTCTTCAACGTCGTCGAATACCACCTATTCTTTCGCCAGCGGTATGAGGCGACGGTCTCGGCGAATATCCTGGATGATCTTCGAACCGTGTTTGACCTCTGGCTGGGATCCACGCAGGGGTTGCTGCTGATCCTCTTGGCTGTCCTGGGGTTGCTGTTCCTGGCGGGCCATGAGTGGGCGCCGGCCGAGCGGGCCGAATTGGTCCTGTGCGGCTGGTTGGCGGGCGGGTTGGGTCTCTACCTATCCTGTACCTATCCTGTCTGGAGACAGTATTTCATCCTGGTGATCCCATTTCTCGGCGTCCTGGCGGCGGTTGGCGTGTACGCGCTCGGGACCAGAGTCTGGATGTCCTCGAGAAGGCCAGCCTGGCTCACGCTCTCTGTCGTCGTGTTGTTCACGCTCGGGTTGGCCAGGCCGGCGATCTCCACGGGCCAGAACTTCATGTTCTTCTCAAAACGCTGGCAGCTTGTGGAGGCCATTGCGCGGGCGGTCAATGAGGTGACCCCCGCGGAACAAGACGTGTATTGCTATGACGAGTTCGTCTTTTTCGTGTCCGGACGGATTCCCCCTACCGGCCTGGAGAACTCCTTTTCTCGGGATGTGCAGTTGCCGCTGCGGCTCGCTGAGTTCTTGCGCGTGCGGTCCCCTGACCAGCTCGATCGGGACCTGGCCGCCGGGCGCTTCGCCACGGTGGTCGTCGAATACGACGACCCGAAGGTCGAGGCCTTTGAGTTGCCCCGTCGGTACGCGGGGCGCACCCGGATCGGCACGATCGAGATCTTCTGGGGCAGGGTGGGGGGCGACAAGAAGGCCGGCCACTAGCTGATCCCTCGATGGCACTGGGGATGGGGCACGACGGTTCTTGGGGAACACGGGCCATGCTCTCCGCCGTGGTGGCGGCCCTCGCGGCCGGGCTCGTCGTCTACTCCCAGACGATCGCCTTCTATGGCGACGAAGGGTTTCACCTGCTGGCCGCGCAACTGATTCAGGCCGGCAAGCGCCCCTACCTGGATTTTTTCTACCAGCACGTGCCGCTCTATGCCTATCTGACCGCCGGGTGGTTTCACTTCGTCGGCCAGGGGTGGCGGAGCGCCCATCTGTTGTCCGCGCTGTACACGGGCGCGGCCATCTGGTTGGCGGCCGGATTGGTGTGTGCGCTGGTGCGCGAACCCGCTTGGCGCGTACCCGCCGCCGTGATCGCGGCGCTCCTGTTCGGCCTCCACGCCGGGGTGATTCAATACGCCACCGTGGGCCACCCCTACGGCTTCTGTCTTCTTCTGATGATGGCCGCCTTTCGCTTGACGATCACCGCGGTCCATCGGGAGCGCGCGTGGTGGTCGGCCGGAGCCGGGCTGTGCGCGGGAGGTGCGGTCGCGTCGTCTTTACTGGCGGTTCCGGTCTTACCGATTCTTTTCTTCTGGATGCTGCGCCATCACCAGGTCGGCGATCGTGGGCGCAAGGCGATCGGGTTTCTGGCAGGCGCCGCGATCCCGTTCCTTCCCCTGTTGTGGCTGGCCGCGCAGGGATTTCGCCAGACGTGGTTCAACATTCTTGAATTTCATGTCTTCCATCGTCGAGACTCCCTGCCTGAGACGATCGTGTCGGACCTGAGAATGTTGACCTCGCTGTGGCTGGAATCGCCCCAGGGATTGGTTCCAGCCCTGCTGGCAGCAGTGGGCTGGCTCTTCTCTCGTGACCAGACCGAGTGGGACCCCACGCGACGGGCGGAGTTAGCCTTATGTGTCTGGCTGACCCTGGGCCTGGGGATTCTGGCCGCCTGCGCGCTCCCGACTCACCCTGCATACTTCGTGCTGATGATCCCCTTTCTCAGCATCCTGGCCTCGGTGGGAACCTACGCCATCGGATCCAGAGTCTGGTGGCCGGACCGGCCTGCCTGGGTGATCCTGTTGGTGCTCGGACTTTATGTGATGGGGCTGGCGAAACCGGCCTATCAGATGGGGAAGGATCTGGATGTCTTTATGAACCGCTGGCCGTCTCGGGTCGATGTGGCCCGAGAAGTCAATCGAGTCACACCGGAGGGCGGGGAGGTTTGGGCGGACGAATTTATCTATGTCGCTGCCGGACGAGTGCCACCGTCCGGCCTGGAGAGCTTTTATCCGTATGACTTGAGGCTGCTGCCCGCCTCCGACCTCCCCATCAAACTTGTTCCACAGTCACAGCTGGACACGTGGCTGGGGGCCGGACGTTTCGCCACCGTGGCGATCGAGGTGGAGGACCCGCGCATCGAAGCCTTGGGGTTGGCGCGCCGGTATTCCGGGCACAGTCGTGTGCACGGGTACGAGATCTTCTGGGGGCGGAGGATGGGCGATAAGAAGGATGGCTAGTGGCGTAGACAGCAGAGCTGAGAGTTGATGGCTGATAGCTGGAAACTGCAAACTGTGAACTGACAACTGAGAGCTGACGGCTGAACGGCTACTCACAGGTCCTGGCGTGGTTCCCGGACGAGGGCTTCCATCTGTTGGCCGCGCAACTGATCAACCGAGGCTTGCGGCCGTATCTGGATTTTTTCTATCAACACGTGCCGCTGTACGCCTACCTCACGGCTGGGATGTTCCGAGTCTTTGGCGACAGTTGGCGAAGCGCCCACCTCCTGTCGGCCCTGTGCACCGGCGCAAGTATCTGGCTGCTTGCCGACTTCGTCTGGACTCGGGTGCCGGAGCCCCGCTGGCGGACAGCCACGGCCCTCACCGCCGTGCTTCTGACAGGTCTCGATGTCACGGTCATTCAGTTCGGCACGATCGCCATGCCATACGGGCTGTGCCTCTTCCTAGCCGCGGCGGGATTTCGTCTCGTGCTCAGGGCCGTCGATCACGAAACCTGGTGGGTGCCGACAGCTGCCGGCCTCTGCGCGGGAGCTGCCACAGCCGCCTCACTGTTAATGGTTCCGGTTGCGCCGATCCTCTTCTTCTGGATGATCAGTCGAAGCCGAGTCGGGAACCGGTGGCGCAAAGCCGTCTGGTTTCTGGCAGGCACCGCAATCCCGTTCCTCCCGTTGCTGTGGCCGGCGGTCCAGGCACCACGACAGACCTTCTTCAACCTCATCGAGTACCATCTGCTTCATCGCCGTCCGCCCTGGGCGGTCGCCCTCTGGGATGATGCCAGGACCCTCAACCGTGTCTGGCTGGAATCGGTTCAGGGGATGACGCTGGTCCTGATGGCGGGGATCGGGCTCATATTTCTGGCCGGGGCAAGAGAATGGGAGACATCCCGGCGTGAAGAATTGTCCCTGTGTGTCTGGTTGACCGGCGGCTTGGGCGCGTACCTGGCCTGTACCAGCCCGACCTATCATGGGTATTTCGTTCTGGTGATTCCGTTCCTGGCTACCCTGGCGGCGCTGGGCGCCTATGCGGTCGGAATCAGGCTGTGTCCTTCGTTGAGGCCGGTGTGGGTGGTCCTCGCGGTGGTGGGCCTGCTGGCCGTGGGAACGGCGAAGGAAGCGCATCACATGGCCCAGCATATTCATCATTTCAGTCATCGGTGGCTCGATTACGAAGAGCTGGCACGAGAGGTGAATCAGGTCACTCCGGATCACGGCACCCTCTGGGCGGACGGCGATTGCAATGAGTGCCTCTATAGTGCGGCCCGGCGGGTTCCTCCGTCCGGCCAGGAAAATCCGTATTCACGGCATGTGCGACTCCCTTCCGACCGAGCCGCCTCATTGCATGTGCTGACGGTGGGTCAGATCGACGAAAGGCTGGCGGCGGGGCGAATGACCACAGTGGTCATTCCTCATGACGACCCTCGAATCGAATC
>JAHRHE010000118.1 GCA_020027965.1 Nitrospirota bacterium
ATTCAAGGTCTTGGAAGTGGCTGCCGAAACGGGGACCGGAGCGCTGCCCTGGTTGATCGTCCTCGACCTGAAGCTTGCATCCCTGAACGGGCTCACCCTGCTCCGGCGCATCCGACAGGACTCGCGCTTTGCCCATGTACCCGTGGTGATGCTGACGACCTCGGACGATCCACACGACATGCAGATCTGCTATGAGGCCGGGGCCAATGGCTACGTGGTGAAGCCCGGCACCTTTGCCGAACTCGTCTCGCTCGTAACTGATCTCAGTCGCTTTTGGTTGATCTGGAACCGAACCCATAAGTCTGCCGTTCAATGCTGACCCGCAACGCCCTCAAAAATCCCTACGCGGTCCTGGCGATATGCTTGATCGTCATGATCCTGGGCATCGTGTCCTACCAGAAGATGAAGGTGGACATCTTCCCGGATATCAACATCCCCGTCATCCTGGTCTCCACGTTCTACCGAGGTCTGAGCCCAAACGAGATGGAAGGAGCGATTACCCTTCGCTTTGAGCAACAGTTTCTGCAAGCCAGTTACATCGAGCACATTGAATCGCAATCCTTAGCCGGCATTAGTTTCATCAAGGTGTTTTTCCAGCCGGAGTACAGCATTGACGCAGCGCAGTCCGAACTCACCAGCCTCGCTTACAGCATCATCCGTCTGCTTCCGCCGGGGGTTTTTCCGCCCTCGGTCTTCAAGTTCGGCGTGGCCAGCCTGCCGATCGGGCTGCTCACCGTCGGCAGCGACACGCTGAGCGAGAAGGAGATGCGAGACCTCGCCTACTTCACGGTGCGTCCGCAAATGGCCTCGATCCCCGGCATCTCCACTCCTCCGGTCCTCGGCGGCAAACTCCGTCAGATCACGATCTTCATGGATCAAAACAAAATGCTGGGCCGCGGCATCTCACCGTCGGAGGTCGTGCAGGCCATCAATGCCCAGAACGCCATCATCCCGGCCGGTGATGTGAAAGTCGGTGACCTGGACTACTACGTGTATTCAAATAGCCTGATCGACATCGTAAATCAGATTAACGATGTCCCGATCAAAGTTGTGAACGGTACGCCGGTCTTTGTGCGCGACATCGGCACCGCTGCCGACTCTGCCGCGATTCAGACCTCGATCGTGAGGGTGAACGGTCGAGAGTCGGTCTATATCCCCATCACGAAACAAGAAGGAGCCAATACGCTGCATGTCGCGGATGGGATTCGTGAAAGGATCCCCAAGCTGACCGAGATCCCGGCCGGTGCCTCGGTCAAGTTCATCTACGATCAATCTCTCTACATCCGACAAGCCATTGGGAATCTCCAGAAGGAAGGGCTGTTGGGCGCCGGCCTTGCCGGCCTCATGATTTTCCTTTTTCTTCGCAGCGTGAAGGCGGCCCTGGTGGTTGGGTTGGCCATTCCCCTGTCTCTCACCTCAGCCCTCGTGCTCCTCTACCTGACGAATCAAAGCGTCAATATCATGACCCTCGGTGGGCTAGCACTGGTGATCGGCACCTTGCTGGATAACAACATCGTGGTGCAGGAAAATCTGCATCGTCACTTGGAGATGGGCAAGGACGGTCGCTCGGCTGCTGAGGACAGTGCCATTGAATTGACCCTCCCGATCTTCGTGGCCACGATCTGTATTTTGATCGTCTATCTTCCGATCATCTTCTTCAGCGGAATCATTAAATTCTTGTTCGTCCCCCTCGCGATGACGGTCTCCTTCGCCATGATGGCGGATTACGCGGTGTCCATGTCGGTCACGCCCGTCATGCTGGCCCGGCTGTACCACCATGGGCACGGCAATGGAGGAGACGTTCAAGAAGGGGCGGCGGAGTCAGGCTGGTTCGGTACCGTTCTGAGCCTCTATGGGTACATCTTGCCCGTCGCTCTCCGGTATAAGCCCTTCGTCTTGTGGGGAGCGTTGACTGTGTTGCTCGCCGTGGGTGTATTCCTCGTGCCTCACCTTCACACCGAGTTCTTCCCGAAAATTGACGCCGGGAACTTTACCCTCCTGGTCACAGCCCCTGAAGGATCTAGGATTGAAAAAACCACAGCCATCGTCGGTCAGATAGAACAGATGATCCGCGAACTCATTCCCAATGACGAGTTGGACGAACTCGTCTCCAATACAGGTCTGTATTATGGCGACGCCGCCCGGTTCACACCCAACACAGGTCCCCATACCGCCTTTATCCTTGTCAGCCTCGTGACCGGCCATCGAGGGCACTCCGACACCTACATCGCACGGCTCAGGGAACGGCTTCATCGAGACCTGCCTGGAATCGACGTGGCCTTTCAAACGGGTGGGATCGTGAGCGACGTTCTCAACTTCGGCCTGCGAGCGCCCGTGGATATTCAAGTCAGAGGGCCTCATCTCGATCTCGTCCGACCGGTGGCTGAGGAGATTCAGCGCCGAGTGGCCCAGATCCCGAACACGGTGGATGTGCGGATCAAGCAGGGCAAGAACTATCCCGAGCTGCATCTGATTGTGGATCGGACGAAAGCCGCCTACTACGGCATCACGCAAGACCGGGTCGTGGTGGATGTGATCACCGGCCTCAGTTCAAACATTGCGCTCAGTCCCAACTACTGGCTCGACCCGAAGACCGCCAATGGGTATTACCTGCTGGCCCAGTATCCCGAACAGTCTCTCAACCGGACGGAGGATCTGCTAAATATCCCTGTGGTCGGAGCCAGAGTGCCGCTTCTCCCCTCAGCGAGCCTTGGCAATACCACATTCTCCGGATCAAGCCTCGCATTGGAGAACACTCCTTTTGCAGGCCGCGCCTTGAACCTCGCCGGTGGCTACTTCAGCGGCGACGATCGACGTGGGCCGCCGGTCCGGCTCCGTGATCTCGCCCAGATCATCCACCAGACCGGCCCTGATTCAGTGGATCACTATGACCTCTCTCGCCTGATTGACGTCCTGGTCACCCCTGTCGGGAACGATCTCGGCCGTGTGGCAGCCGAGATCGAATGGGCCCTCAAGGCCGTTTCGTTGCCCAAGGATGTCACAGTGACTCTGAAGGGCGAGGTGGCCAACATGCACGCTGCCTTCCAAAACTTCGCCCTCGCCCTGCCCTTGGCCGTCATCTTGATCTACCTCGTGATGGTTGGGTTGTTCCGATCTCTGATCGACCCACTTATTATTCTCCTGGCGGTTCCACTGGGCTGGATCGGAACGGTCCTGATGCTGCTCCTGACCGGCACGTCTGCAAATGTCGAGTCCATGATCGGGACCCTGATGATGATGGGGATTGTGGTCTCAAACAGCATCCTGCTGGTGGACTTCGCCAACCGTATGGCTCGGTCAGGGCTCACACCGGACGCGGCCGTCCTGGAGGCTGGCAGGCGTCGCCTTCGGCCCATTGTCATGACGGCGTTGGCGACGATCCTGGGGCTTCTTCCCCTCTCCCTGGGATTCGGTGAGGGCAATGAAACCATGGTCCCTCTTGCCCGGGCCGTGATCGGGGGGCTGCTGGTCTCAACGATCATGACCCTGCTTGTCGTGCCGGTCCTCCATAGTCTCATGCTCGCCCGGGAGCAGCCGTCACAAGCTGTCGTCAGACCTGACTCCACGGAATCGGAGACCTGACCCAAATGCCCACGCACGATCCAATCGAACCCCGACCGATCCGCTGGCGCCTCCTTCTGCTCTCCGGACTCATTGGCCTCACTCTGCTGGGTGGGGCCTTCATGATGCTCCAGAAAGGTGAAAGAGCGCCGGCATCTGAAGAGAACGCCAACGCGCCATCCCAAGACACTGCCGGGTCCATTCCAGGAGACACAGCCACACCGGCTGGACAGACAGGAGACGAACAGGCTCGATTGACTGCCGTGGAGGTCCAGGTCGCGAAACCGATCCGGCGCGACGTGACCTATTCGATCTCGCTCCCGGCCAATGTTGCCCCCCTCTACCAGACCACGCTCTACGCCAAAGTCGCCGGCTATCTGAAATGGATCGGGCCGGATAAAGGGGACCGGGTAAAGAAGGACCAAATCCTGGCGATCATCGATGCCCCTGAAGTGGAGGAGCAGTACCACCAGGCGGTGGCCGACTACAAAATCAAGAAACTGACTTACGAGCGGCTGGCGAATGTCTGGAAGGAAACGCCCGATGTGATCGCCAAACAGGATGTGGACGTCGCGGAGGCAGCGTTTGAGGGGGCGAAACATCTCATGGAGCAGCGAACCGTCCTGCGTGACTACATGAAGGTGCGCGCTCCCTATTCAGGGCTCATCACGGCTCGGTTCGCCGATCCCGGCGCCATGATCCAGATCGCTACCAGTTCCGCCACCAATGCCAGTCCGGTCTTTACGATCATGGATATCGAGACCGTCAGAATTTATACCAATGTCCCGCAAGACGAAGCCCCGATGGTCAGAGCTGGCACCCCGGTTATCGTCACCGTCAAAGAACTCGCAGACCGCCCCTTTACGGCGACGGTCACGCGAACAACCCTCTCGCTGGACCCTTCGACCAGAACCATGTTGGTCGAAATTGACCTCCCTAACCGGGATCACGCTCTGCAACCAGGCACGTTTGCGGAAGTCACGCTCATGCTTCGGCAGAGCCCCAATGCGCTCGTCATCCCACCAGGATCAATCGTGACCAACGGGAAAACCAAATCGGTTTTCATCGTGCAGCAGGGTCGGGCGAAACTCGTTCCGATTACAACTGGCCTCAGCGACGGCCGGTGGGCTGAAATCACGCAGGGGCTCAACGGAACTGAGGATGTGGTGGTAGTCGGCAAGACCAGGCTCGCAGAGGGAACACTCGTGCGGGCAGCTCCGTACAACCTGCCGGAAGGCACACCCTCGGTTCAGAAGTTCGACCGACGATCAGCGGGGGGCAGCGCATCTTCCAAGCCTCTGTCTCCACTTGGGACAGCCGCACCGGGGAATCGCTAAGACACCATGAAGACTCCATCGTTGATCAACCAACTAATCAGGAGAGAGCATATGAAAGATCCCAAGGTAAACGGAATCGTATTTCTGTTGACGCTGGTCATGGCATCGACTTGGTTGGTCCCGTTTTCATCGACCGCCCAACCTATTGCCAAACGTGAAGCCGAACCACCGGCTCGCGGGAGTTTTTTGGGGATGCAGCAAGCCATCGAACTAGCCTTGCGATATCACCCGCTCGTCCAGGAAGCTGACGCCACGCTCAAAGCGGCAACCGCTCGGACAGATCAGGCCCGTTCCAACTATTACCCTCAGGTCAGTGCCCACTTCGACACGTCGGCAGGCGCGGGACGAATCAATCCACGTTTCCTGATCGGTGGATTTCTGGTCCAAGCGAATCTGAGCCAGTATATGGGAGGAGTGAGTATCGACCAGAGGATTTACGACTTCGGCTTCACTCAACATACCGTAAACTCCGTCCACCTTGCCGAACGCGCCCAGGAACAGGACATCAATGCGCGGCGTGCCCTTGTCATCCTGAATGTACAGACAGTTTATCTGACCAGTTTGAAACGCCAACGACTCGTTCAGATTGCGGAAGAGACCGTCCGCGAACGTGGGATTGTCAGGAACCAGATTGAGGCCCTCTATCGACAGCAACTCAAGTCGAAATTGGACTTGGACCTTGTCCAGGTGGAACTGACCAATGCGGAGTCCTTACTTGTCAAGGCGAGGAACGAATTCAAAGCGAGCTTCGCTAATTTGAATCGCGCGATGGGCATCACCGGTGCGGAGGACTATGTACTCGAAGCCCTGCCCATTCACGTGCGTCCACAGCGTCCCCTTGAAATGCTCATCAGCGACAGCCTCTCCCATCCAGAGTTCCGCAAGGCGAAAGAACTGACCGCCTCGGCAGAAGCTCGTGTGACCGCGATGAAAAGACAGTTTCTTCCCACCGTCTCTGCCTACGCCAGTGGGGGTGACTTTGAGGTGTTTGACACGAGTAGAGTCGCACAAACCGGAGGGTGGTGGGCGGTTGGAGGTTTCATCTCCATGCCGTTGTTCACCGGCTTCTTGATCGAAAACCAGGTTCGTGAAGCAAAGGCACAGAAGGAAGCCGCGGACGCTGCTAGCCTGAATATTGGGCAGGCCTTGACCCAACAGGTTACGAATGCCTACCTCGATACGGTGACCTTTGCGCAGCAAATCAAGCTGTCGGAGGAGCAGGTGAAGACAGCTCAGGAAGCCTTACAGTTGGCCAGACAGCGGTACAGGTTAGGGCTGGGATCGGTGGTGGAGGTCACGCAGTCGGAGGTAGTCCTGACCGGGGCCCAGACCAAACTAGCTGAAGCCCAGTACGACTACAAGATCTCTGAGGTCACGCTGGCCTATGCGGCCGGCCTCGCTGGCGTCCCGAACGGAGAAAACTTGCTCCCGTGAGGAACAAAACCTCCGACCCTATACGCCTCAATCCCCTACTAGAGGCATTGGGTGCTGATTTGAGCTCCGGTTTTGGCGCGCACTGCGACCAGCATTCAATTCCGGCAAAAACGAGCGCATGACGACTGGGGTGACGACGTAGGGATCGGCAGTTACGATTACGAACGATGGTTACGTCGTAAGGTAGCGGTTTAGCGCAACAAAACTTGGCTCGACTTTTCCCTGTCCCAAGACAGCAGTTTCGTCTATAATTCACCCCCCTCTGGTGATTGTGTGACAGAGGGCAAGTTTCGATCAGGAGTTCCTAAGGCAGTTTAACCGTTTGTAGCACACCTATCTCCCACAGAAACGGGTGCTGATCACAAGGAGGTTTTGCCATGAAGAAGCTTATCGGCCTGATAGCGCTAGCAGTAGTGCTGGGCTTTGGGACTGCAACCCTGTCATACGCCGCTGGTGAAATGGCAGCGCCAGCCCCCCAGACTGTCACAGGGGACGTGCTGAAGATTGAGGGGGAGTTTTACGTGGTGAAGGATATGACCGGCAAGGAAGTCCGCCTGCATGTAGACAAGAGCACTAAGCTGGAAGGCTCCTTCAACGCCGGCGACAGGATTGAGGCCCAAGTAACGGAGAAGGGCCACGCGCTGTCCATTACAAAACCCCTCGAAGCAGGTTCTGGGATCGCACCACGGTAGAGCTCCTGCATTGAGATTGGACCAGTCCTCAAGGCTGGTCCAATCCGTTTACTTCGCAGAATCGGAGTTCAGTCTTCCAACCAGGTCCACCGGGATTGCGGTCTTCAGGCGGCTGATCCCTTCCTGCATTTTACTGTGCGCGCTCTCCTTATCCGCTGCAGAGCCAGCTTGAGCAAGAAACGACTCCCACACGGTAATTGCCTCCTCGCGGAGTCCTTTGGCTTCCAGGGCCAACCCCAGGTTATAGGCAGCGATGACTGAAGTCGGATCCACGACGAGTGCCTGGCGAAACTCTTGCGTCGCGTCCTCCAGTCGGTCCATATCCCACAAGAGATTCCCCAGATTAATGTGCGTCCGCCTGGAGTTCGGACTCAGCCGAAGGGCAGTTCGGTACAACGCCGCGGCTTCTTCAGCCCTGCCGGCTCGCTGCCATGCAAGTGCTGCGTCGGTGAAGAGTTCCGCGTCGTCCGGAGCCAGCGCCATCGCCTTATCATACGCTTGCACTGCCTTGTCCCATTGCTCCAGTGATGCGTAGGCGAGCCCGAGGTTCCGGGCGATACACGGAGCATCTGGCCAGGATTCGGCTGCCGTATGGTAGTGGTGGATGGCAAGCTTCAAGAGATCGGAATCCCCGTGCAGCACCATCGCAATGGTCTGCAAAAGATGACCGGTGGCAAACGAACGGTTAGCCTCAGGCTTAGCAACGGGGGTGACCGGCCGTTGGGTACGTGCCAGCGGAGACGGCCAGGACAACAGGTGATGTGAAGCCAACCATTGCAGGATTACAGGAGCCGGGATCGAGTAACTGATGCCTGACTTCATAGTGACGCTTCCGATCGCGACTCCACTACGGTCCTTCACTCGTTCCAGGTACGGCACAGTGGTGACCACCAAACCAGCCACCTCGCCTGAGTCTGTTCGCACAAGCGGGCCCCCGCTGTTCCCGAAGTTCAGGAGACCTGTTGTTTGGATGAAGCCCGCGGCACGCCCTTTCGTCCTCGACTGTCCCTGAACGAGACCGCTTACATTTGCCGGCATAACTGTGGCATGGAGGGTAAAGCCCATCTGCAGGATATCTGTCACGCGGGGATAACCAACGGCGATCACCTCGTTCCCTTCCTGTGGATTCTCAGCTGCCAGCGCTAGGTGATCAATCCAAGTGCCCTGAACGCGAAGGGCCGCTAGATCCAAATCAGCGTCTACTGCGGCTACGTCTGGCGCACGATAGACTTCCTGATCACGGACATACACGTACAGGCGCGTACTCTCTTGAATCACGTGGGCATTCGTGACTAGCAGGCCCTTGGCATCCACGAAGAACCCGCTACCCAGCGAGATGCTATGGTTGGCCTCGTTGACGGCAACGATGAGGGCGGTCGCAGCCTTGGCCTGCCGGAAGATGTCCTCCCGCTGGCCCGCACGGGCAGGCACCGCTAAGGCGAAGAGCAGGAACGCTGTAATCAGCACATGCAACATGGCTTGGGTTAAGTCTAGCACAGCATGTGGGAGGGTCAAACGCGACGGCAGGGATGCACAAGGACATTTCCAAGGGTGCAGGACAAACTGAACCAAAACCTCTTGCGGAAGAGCAGGTGAAGACAGCGAAGGAAGCCTTACAGTTGGCCAGGCAGCGGTACAAGTTAGGGCTGGGTTCAGTGGTGGAGGTCACTCAGTCGGAGGTGGCTCTGACTCGGCCCAGAGGAAGCTGGCTGAACGCAAGTGACGGACTGGGAACCAGCTTCCGGAGATCGATCACCATCTCGTCTTTTTCCCATCCCAGCAACTGATCCCAAATGCTGCTCTCTTCCGTCACGACGGCGGTGGTCTGATCAAAGCGTATG
>JAHRHE010000026.1 GCA_020027965.1 Nitrospirota bacterium
AACTCGGGGGTGAACCGGCGACGCTGGCCCATGAGGCACCTCCTGGGGGGGGGTATCGTGCCCCCTTTTGAGGTGTCCGTCAAACCCGGGCTAGCTCATTTTGACCCCTAACCAGTAGTCGAACTATTTATGTGATAAGCACCCAAGAATCGCATGGGCTTTGCACCGCCAGACCTCTCTAAGGCTCGGACGTCCAAACGAGACATTCTGTTTTTCGTATGGTACCTATGGATTTCGAGACATCTTTAACAATCTTAAGAACCCTCAGCATAATTGTGGCGGGCGTTCTTGGTATAATTGGTCTGCTTGGGAAGTTTAGGAAAAAAAATGGCAAGTTGAACAAATGGGGTCATGGCGCGATATTCGTTATAGCTATTTCCACTGTGATTTCGATATCAACTACCATAATAGAAGGGAAGAAAGAAAAGGCTGAAACTGTTGAGCAGTTATCCAGAATGGAAGGCCTTCTTCAACAGCTAAATCGTGTTGGTCATCCGATAACAGAGTTAGAGGTAACTTTTTGGGTTGAACTCTCAACCGCAGACAAAATTGTTGAAAAATACATAGAGGAGCTCGATCAGGTAATTGGTTTTAATAGGAAATCTCTTCAGGCTGTATTTCCGAAAGTCGAAGGTTTAGACCTGGCTGCTACGGATCAGAATGGCGATTTCTTGGCTGTCCATGTGAATCAGAAATCACCCTTTTGGCCAAAAGGTGATAAGAAAATAATCGGCGACATAGCAAGAACATTTGGTTTCGCGATTTATATTCGAAGGGACCCGATAAACCCCGAACTATTCCATCCTATGATCTCAATCGGACCAAATTACTCTGACTGGATTGCTTATGGTGTCCTTCTACAGACCAATAATGTCATATCCATGAATTACAGGGATAAGAAAGTCTATATATTTGGATCACAGCACTACGACAAGAAGTTCTGGAAAACAAACGGCAAGATAATGTCTATTCCGGATCTCTACGGGGCGCAGCTATTTCTGCTACCGCCCCACACCTTTGACCATACAATCCCAGAAAAATATAAGGCTTTTGTTAACCCTTCAATACGGCCACTCATCGGATTAATGAACGTAAAAACCGTAGCTCTGAAATTTTCCAGCGGACACGAGATATGGATTGACGGAGCCAAATTGTCCAAAACCAAATTTCGCGGCGGATATCCAGTCTTCAGCATCACTCTACCAAAGAATGAGAAAGAACTCCTCGCCCTTGCTTCTCACGAGAGCTAAAAGCGAAGCATACTCAAGATCTCTAGGATCAGTCACCTGCTCAGGCCGACCCCTGCTACCTTTGCAGGCCATTAGCAATTAGTTTCTGGCTAAGAAAAAGGAAACCGCGGTGTGCTCATTTTGTGCTCAACCCCACCACTCTCCAGCTCATTCCAGCCAACTCCGGCCAAAATACCAGTATCGGCTGACTTGTTGCTAGAGTTGGCCTGAGTGGACTAGAGTGAGCTGGAGTTGGGTGCCGACAGCGGTTTCCTAAACCGCTGTGTCGCACGTTGAATTCATTTCGGGTGGCCAATCTGCGTGGCTCATTAACTGCGGCGGGCTCTACGCTAGCGTATCTAAGATAAAGCCGCCATTGAGCCCGCCGTTACTCTCCCTCCCCTGGTCTGGCTGAACGGGACGGTTGGTAGCTATTCAGAGGCGGGTGGGCTGGTCGCTGGAGCGTGCATCAGAGCCGAGTTGTGCTCCGACGTTGCCGAACCGAAGCGGCCCGCCGAAGCCTTGGCGGAGGCGGGTGGCGAGGACTGTTTGAAGTTCGGTTCAGCGGAGCTTGAATCGAACGAGTTCCACAGCCAAGCGGAGGGGAGGCTTACGGCGGACCAACGAGGCTCTGGCCTTTGAGCGGAAGCAACCAGCCCACCCGCCACGCCTCTTCACGACAGTCCATGCTGTTCCCGCCCGATCCGTCCATCATACCGATTCGACGACTTGAACAGCTCGAACCTCCCATCCATCGCATAGCTTGCCACCCGGCTCCGCAACCCCTCCATCTCCGCCGCGGTCATGGGCGTGAAGCGACGAACCACCTCCAGGTTCTGCCGCAGCACCTGTGGCGAATCGATGCCGCTCACCAGAGAGGCCACCGGGAGGCTCAACACGTAGCGCAGGGCTTCCTCCACGGAGACGATGCCGTGCTTGATGGGCGCCCCGTTGCCGCTCAACGTCTTCATCGCGAGCGGGGCGATGCCGCGCTGAGTCAAGACCGGCAGCACCTCGTGCTCGAAACTGCGATAGGTCCCGTCGAACACGTTCAGCGGCAATTGACAGGTGTCGAACGGAAAGTCGTGCGCCAGCATCTTGAGATGGATCTTGGGGTCTTTGTGGCCCGTAAAGCCGATGAACCGCACCTTGCCCTGCCGCTTGGCGTCTAGGAGGGCCTCGGCGGCCCCGCCGGGCGCAAAGTGCCGATCGGGATCGTCGTCATAGATCACTTCGTGAAGCTGCCACAGATCAAGATAGTCCGTCCGTAAGCGACGCAGGGATTCTTCGAGCTGCTGCAGGGCGACCTTCTTGTCACGCCCGTGCGAGCAGACCTTGGTCATGAGGAAGACCTGTTGCCGCCGACCCTGGAGCCCCTTGCCCATCCATTCCTCGGAGCGCCCGCCGTTGTACTCCCAGGCGTTGTCCATGAACGTGACGCCGGCCTCGATCGCGTCATGCAATACCCGCATGGCTTCGGCTTCCGTGCTCATGCCTCCCCAATGGGCGCCGCCGAAACAGAGCACCGAAACCTCCACCCCCGTCTTCCCCAGCGCGCGGCGAGGGATCGCCTCGGTCGCGTGGCCCGACCCTCCGGTCGGCCTCTCAGGCACTACCTCGGTGGCGGCTTGCCTTTGCGCCATCGCTTGAGCCAGCCCTTGCGGGCCACTCAAGGCCACAACAGACCCGGCCCAGCCGAGTGCTTTCAAGATCTGCCGGCGATCGAGCTTCCTCGCCCAGAAGTCCCTGTCTCGTTTTTTGGTGTCCATCGAGTCACTTCCCCATGTCGGGGTCGTTCGTCCGGAAGGACTTGACGATTTTGCCGAAGGCGTCCGCCGCCTCCTTGGTTCAAGTCCCGGCCAAGTGGTCCAGGTCGTGATAGCGGACCTTTTCCTTTTTTTGCGGCCTTTTCGCCAGGAATTCCTCCAAGAGGCCAATGGCCGCTTTATTCACACTGGTCTTATTCCGTTTCGCACGCTGCTGGATGGCCTTGGTAATCTCAGGCGGCAGGTTTCGCAAGGTGATCGCTTTCATGACACCAGCCCTCCGTGCATCATCGTGATGCGCATGGTACTTGATGATTCATGGCTCGTCAAACCCACGCTCTAGCTGCCGTGACGCGCCTGCACGCCCGCCCTCCAGACATCGGCGAGCTCAGTCGAGCCGAGGGTTCCGCCTGCGGGCCGAAGCCTCCGGCGGAGGACTCCGGCGGTCTGGCTGAATCGCTCCCCCTACGTTGTCCCCTTTGCGGTCACTATCAGGTATCCGTACGGATACACAGGTATTACTAAGGATACGATTCGTCATGGTCTCGGCCTAGTTCAAAAACACTGCAACGCATTGAATAGTAAAGTCTTTTTATTAAATCGCACCATTGGCATATTTGTTGATTATGCCATCAATCAGAATGATCAAACACAAATCAGGACGATCACATGCGCGGCGACCTGAAAGAAGCTTCTCACAATATGTCGCGGCCGATGACCGCAGGAGGTGAACGATGAACCGCATGATGAACCGCATGATGTCTTGGGCTCCGCTCCTTCTGGTTTCTCTTCTCGCGCAAGGGTGCAGCGTGTACCTGGCTGCCAACCAGCCTCCGAAGGTCGATTTGGCTCCCTTCGACATCAAGGGCATGCATCGGGATATGGTCGTGGCGACACTCGGTACCCCGGTCTCTTCGGTGAAAAACGAGGATGGAACACGAACCGATGTGTATCAGTTCTATAAAGGGTCAGATACAGGGTGGAAAACTGGACGCGCCGCATTCCATCTCGTCGCGGACTTCTTCACGTTAGCGTTGTGGGAGATTGTGGCGACGCCATCGGAGCTACTGATCAAAGGAGACAAGCTGTCAGCCCGAGCTGATTTCGATAAACAAGATGTTCTTCATGAGTTCAAGGTCGCAGGGGCTCCATAGCCTCAACGCAGACACGTCGTGGTGACCTGAGAATGGAAAAGGGGGGTAGGCTCCAGTAGAGCCTGCCCCCCTTGTTCTTTCTTCCCGAAAGTAGGGCAGTCCAGCCGACCGGCCCCCTCTCCCTTCCGCCGTCGGTGGAATCGCTGTATAATCCCTCCTCATGAATCGCCATCCCGCACTCCAAGCCCTCGCTCTCCGCAGGCGGCCCAGCCGGCTAAGCGGTTGGCTCACCAGCAAGAAAATCGAGGAGGCTCGGGGAATGAGCCCCCAGGAGCGGCTCCTGCTCGCCCTCGAACTGTCCGACTTCTGCCAAGAGCTGAAGCTCGCGTGTTCCGCCAAGCACTGATCGAGATCATCCGACGCCTCGACCAGGCGCGAGAGCGGAAGCTGGTGCAGTCCTATGTCCTGGTCGGGGGTTTCGCGGTCTCGGCCTGGGGGGTGGCGCGAGCCACACGCGATATTGACCTGGCCGTGGCCCTCGGTGGTGCCGATCCCGCCCTCCTCGCCGCCCACCTTGTAGCCAGGTATCACCCGGGTGATCCAGACGATCCCCTGCGCGGGGTGTTCCGTCTGGGGTTGTCCATCGGCGAGCAGTCGGTTCCCGTCCAACTGATCATGCTCCAGCCGAGATGGGCCGAGATGGTTTTCCGACGCGTGGAAACATTGTCTGTCTTGGAATGCTTGGTTCCGGTGGTGAATTGGCAGGCGCTGGTTCTCTTGAAGCTCTATGCGGGTGGGCCAGTGGATCTCCAGGATGCCCGTGACATCGTCGCCGTGCGCCAGCCGGGCCCAGCCGAACGGGGGGAGTTAGCCGCCCAGGCCGAAGCCATGGGTCTGGCGGAGGAAGTCAAAGCCCTCCTCGGAGCCTGAGGTGTGGCGAAAGGGGGATAGGCACCCGCCTTAATGGAGGCCATCAGCGGTTTCGCCAAACCCCCATCCTGGGTTCGTATCAGGCGGCAGCGGATCCCTTGACCCGCACATCCACTTTGAGCCCCGCATGAGTCAGCATGGTGATCAGCGTATCCACGCTAAAGAGCGCGATCTTCCCGCGCATGAGGTTGCTGATGCGGGGTTGCGTGACGCCGAAGCGCGCCGCTGTCTTCTGCTGGGTGAGGCGCTTTGCCAGAATGTACTTTTCAATCTCGGCCATGAGCATCGCCCGAACCCTGAGATTGGCCGCCTCCTCGGAGCTGAACCCCAGATCCCGAAACACATTGCCTCCGGAAGATTTCTTCTTCATGACTCCTCCCTCGCACGAGCTGGACCCCAGCCAAATGAGCGGCTTCACCCTAGGAGTGTATACAAGTTTTTATATATTCGTCAAGCAAAGGTCGTGCCGCTATCGGGCTCCTGGTACCCGATCCCTAGTGGGTATGGCAGGGATTACAGCGGACTTCTCCATTAGAAACATCTCAGGGCCGTGCGTGAAGTGACCGTCCGGGCGAGGCCTGCTGCTGTGCGCCCCCTCACCCCAACCCTAAACTCTCGTGAAGTGTCGTTCGTGAAGCGTATCTCGTCGGGAGAGTGAAAAGGGGAGGCAGGCACGGCTCGACTGAGCTCGCCGAAGTCCCGCCTTCGCCCGGTTATTGCTGGAGCCAGTCCTCTTTTCCCCTTCGGCACGCTCAGGGCAGGCTTCTCAGGAAAGGCGGGCTCCACGCTAGCGTATATATGGAAAAGTGAGCAACTGAGCCCGCCGTTACTCTCCATCCCCCCTGGTTTCGGCTGAACGGGACCTGCGATTTCACTCGAAATGAGAGGCCGGCTGGGCAACGGGATGGAGCGACCTGTTCTCTCCCAAGCGAGGTCGGGAGGCTCTTGGAGCGGGCATCAGAGCGCCGTTGCGAACCGGTCTTGCTGAGATGGAGCGTCACGCCGAAGGCGTGGGGCGAGGACTGTTTGAAGCTCGGCTCAGCAACGCATGGAGCCAAGCAAGTTCCGCAGCCAAGCGGAGGCGAAGCTTAGAGCGGTCAACGGCGCTCTGGCGAAGAGCGGAAAGAGCCTCCCGGCCCGCTCTAAGTCCCCATCTCCCAAGAGGCCAGGTATTTCTCTTGTTCCTTCGTCAGCCGATCCACCCGTATTCCCATGCCCGCCAGCTTCAGCCGGGCAATCTCCTGATCAATCGCCGCCGGCACCGGGTACACCTTCTTCTCCAGCTTCTTATACTTCTTGACCAGATACTCCGCCGACAGCGCCTGGTTCGCAAAGCTCATGTCCATCACGGACGACGGGTGTCCTTCCGCCAGGGCCAGGTTCACCAGCCGGCCTTCCCCCAGCAGGCTCACGCGCCGGCCGTTTGTCAGCGTGAACTCTTCCACCCCGGGGCGGATCATCCGCCGCTTGCGCGCCAGCTTCTCCAGCGCCGGGATGTCCAGCTCGACATTGAAGTGTCCCGAATTGCAGACGATCGCCCCATCTTTCATCCGGGCAAAATGCTGCCCGCGGATGACCTTCAGATTGCCCGTCACCGTGATGAAGAAGTCGCCGATGGAGGCCGCCTCTTCCATCGTCATGACCCGGAACCCGTCCATCGCGGCTTCGAGGGCCTTCACCGGATTGATCTCGGTCACCACCACGTCGGCGCCGAGGCCCTTGGCCCGCATGGCCACGCCGCGGCCGCACCAGCCGTAGCCGGCGATCACGACCGTCGAGCCGCACACTAGCCGGTTGGTCCCGCGCACGATCCCGTCCATGGTGGACTGGCCGGTCCCGTACCGGTTGTCGAACAGGTGCTTCGTATCCGCGTCATTGACCGAGATGACGGGGAACTTGAGGACGCGGCGGTCCGCCATGCTCCGCAACCGGATCACGCCCGTCGTGGTCTCTTCAGTTCCACCGAGCACATGTTTCAAGAGATCTTTCCGTTTGGAATGCAGGGTGGAGACCACATCCGCTCCGTCATCCATCGTGATCTGCGGCTGGTGCTCGATCGCCGACTGGATATGCCGGTAGTAGGTCTGGTTATCTTCCCCCTTGATGGCGAACACCGCGATGCTGTCGTGCTGCACCAGGGAGGCCGCCACGTCGTCCTGCGTGCTCAGCGGATTGGACGCGCAGAGCCGAACATCCGCCCCGCCGGCCTGCAGCGTCTTGACGAGATTGGCGGTCTCGGTGGTCACGTGCAAACAGGCGGTGACCCGCTTGCCCGCCAGGGGCCGCTCCTTCTGGAACCGTTTCTTGATCAAGCGCAGCACGGGCATGCTGGCCTCGGCCCATTCGATCTTCAACTTCCCTTGTTCGGCCAGCCCGATGTCTTTTACGTCGTAATCCACTGAACCTCCGTGAAGCGTGAAGTGTGAAGCGTTAGGGGTGTTCGGAAAAAAGGGGACGGATTGGAGAACCCGTCCCCCGTGAAGTTTCTCGACCGGCGCCCCCCGTTACAGACCGGCTTCGCGCCGCAGGATGCGGGCCTTCTCCGTCTTCTCCCAGGTGAACCCCGGTTCGTTGCGCCCGAAATGTCCGTAGGAGGCGGTCTTCTTATAAATGGGCCGCCGCAGCTTGAGGTATTCGATAATGCCGCGCGGGGTCATGGGGAAGTGTTTCCGGACCAGCTTGTCGAGGAGTTCCAGGGACACCCGTTCGGTGTCCTTGGTGTGAATTAGGATGGACACCGGGTCGGGGACGCCGATGGCATAGGCCAACTGAATCTCGCACTTGGCGGCCAGTCCTGCCGCCACGATGTTCTTGGCGATGTAGCGGGCCATATACGACGCCGACCGATCCACCTTGCTGGGGTCCTTTCCTGAGAAGGCCCCGCCGCCGTGGCTCCCGACGCCGCCATAGGTGTCTACGATGATCTTGCGGCCGGTCAGTCCCGTGTCCCCCATCGGCCCGCCGGTGACGAACCGTCCCGTGGGGTTGATGTAGTACTTGACGCTCACGGGATCGAAGATGCCCTTGGGCATCACGGGCTTGATCACCTGCTCGATAATGTCCCGTTCGATCCGTTTGCTCGTCACATCGGGGCTGTGCTGGGCGGAGACCACGATCGTGTCCACCCGGACCGGTTTCCCGTCCCGATACTCGACGGTCACCTGCGATTTTCCGTCCGGCCGGACCCAGGGCAGGATGTGCTTTTTTCTGACCTCCGCCAGTCGCTTGGTCAGGCGGTGGGCCAGGACGATGGGCATGGGCATGAGCTCGGCGGTTTCACTACTGGCGTAGCCGAACATGAGCCCCTGGTCGCCTGCGCCTCCCGAGTCCACGCCCAGCGCGATGTCTCCGGACTGCTGATGGATAGACGTGAGCACCGAGCAGGTGCGGTAATCGAATCCCCAGGTCGCGTCGGTGTAGCCGACCTCCTGGATGACCTCGCGGATGATATCGGGGATCTCCACGTAGGCCTTCGTGGAGATCTCCCCGGCCACGAACGCGATCCCGGTAGTCAGGATCGTCTCGCAGGCGACGCGGCAGTGCTTGTCCTTTGCGATGATCGCGTCCAGGATGCCGTCCGAAATCTGATCGGCGATCTTATCCGGATGGCCTTCCGTGACCGACTCGGACGTAAACAGGAAATTGTTTCGGCTCATGTCTGCCTCTACAGAGTTTTGGATGGGAAGACCTTCCCGTGGAGGGAACAGTTACGCTGCCTGACCACGTGAGCCCCTCGTTCATAACGCATAAGTGGTGATTTGTCAATGATAATTCCACGCCGACCCATGGGAGCGTCGAGGCCCTTCCTGGTGAAGTGTATCTCAGGCTGCGTCGCTCGTATCTCGCATCTCGTCGCTCGACCCTGAGGCTCTCGAAGGGTATCTCGTAAAGAACATGACGAAATACGCTTCACAAACGACGAGGCCCGCTCCTTTGACTCGAGGTGGACTGCGTGCTATAGTCCGCGCCCGACCTCACGCGAGCCTGTCCACGCGACGTCTATGGCGCCCTTCCTAGTCATGTGGGTTCATCTGATCGCCGTCGTCACATGGATCGGCGGCTTGCTCTTCGTCCCGCTCGTGCTCAAGCCGGCCCTCCGAGGGCTGACCCCAGAATCGCAGCAGGCGCAGGTGCTGCGCCGAGTCGGCCTTCGATTCCGGACCATTGCGTGGGTCAGCCTGATCACGCTGATTCTCACGGGTGCCTTCAATATGCTTTATGAAGGCGGCTCAGCCCGGCTCGAATCCACCTGGGGGGCGGTCCTCATGCTCAAATTACTCTTCGTGGCGATTGCCGTGGGGCTGACCTTGGTCCATGACTTCATCCTGGATCCCTATGCGATCCCTCCCGACAAGACCCTCCCATGGGCAGCGACCGGGCCAGGTGTTCCGAGCAGCCAGGCGGCCGCCACTCGGGTCGAGCAGCTCATCCTCGCCCTCAGCCTCTTGATCCTCCTGATCGCCTCCTACCTCGCCCGCATGTAAGAAGACCGTCTCTCGTCGATCGAGAGGCGTCTCTTGTCCACCCCCCCCGGCGACGGCGGTGGGCAGTCCCGGTTCACCCCCACCCCTCCCTCCCCCGTCAAAGGGGGAGGGAAAGTGAGGTAAAAGTTCGGGCAGGTGCCTGGGCTGCCTCAGACTGCGCGCGTCACGACCCGTTGCAACGAAGCGCAACGGGTCCCCCGCAGCCGGGCACCACAAGCCCGCCTCAAAATGGCACCTTCCCCGCCCGGAGCTTTTCTAACGCCCCACTGACGAATTCCGCGTCCTGGCTCCCTGGCTTGAGGTTCTTGAACGCGGTGGTCCAGGCTTCCTCCGTTTCCCGGTAGCGCTTGAGGTACCAGAGGGCGAGGCCCCGGTACCAGTTCGGGCCCGGCTCCGTCGGAGCGTTCACGAGAGCCTTTTCGAAATGCGCGAGGGCCGTCCGAAAGAGCTCTGGGTCATCGAATTTGCGCGTCTCCACCAGGATGACGCCAAGGTTGTAGTGCGCTTCAGCGTTTCGGGGATCGAGCTCCAAGACTTTGGCCCAGGCCCGCTGCGCATCGCTCAGCCGCTCCAGGGCCATATACGAGCGACCAGCCAGAATCTGTGCCTTCAAATCGTTAGGATTTTCCTTCAACCGCGCCTCGAGCCGGGCCACCATCTCGCGCGGATCGGGGGCTCCTGATCCGGACTGGGTCTGAAGGGCCTCCAGATTCTCAAGCGACCGCGCCTGGATGTAGAGATAGATCCCAAACGAGGCGATCAGGACCACGAGTCCGGGGAGCACCGCACCAACCCACCAGGGTGTCGTCGGACGGGGAGGGGAGGGAGGGCTCGCCGCGGCCCGCGACGAGGCGAGCCGATCCAGGCGATCCAACACCTGGAGGAGGCGGCGTTCATCCGTGGCCTTGAGGCGGGCGTAGTCGTCCGCAGCCAGCCTGCCCTGGGCCAGGTCGACCTCCAGTTCCTCCAGGGAGTCCATCAGCACCTCGCGTTCGATGGTGAGGTCGGCCAGTTCCTGGTTCTGGTCGGCACCCTGGCCCACCATGAACGTGTCCGCATCCTTCCGCCAGAAGGGAGAGGACAGGGCCAGGACGACCAGGGCGATCATGGCAGTGAAGGCGAGGAGGAGGAGCATTAAGGAGGTGCCGTCCGGTGGAGCTCCCGGTCGAGGCGGTCTCGCGATCGGTCATCGACGGGGGAAAGGGGCTCAGGAGCAGGCGCGGGGCTTTGAGCGACCCACCGGTTCAGCGCGCGGTAGAGGAAGATTCCCCCGAGCACGAGCAGGGCGAAGGGGCCGGCCCAGATCAGCCAATTCAGTCCCTGTGCGGTGGGCTGCATGAGGATGTAGTCGCCATAGCGACTGTGGAAATACGCGCGAATCTCCTCGGCGGATTGACCCTGCGCAACCCGCTCGCGGATCGCCTCGCGCATTTGCTGGGCCAGTGGCGCGGCGGACTCCCAGACCGATTCGGTCTGGCAGACCGTGCATCGAAGCGTCTTGGCGATCTCGCGCGTCCTGACGTCGATGTCGGTCTCCTCGACCACGGCGGCCCACGTCCCCGTGGTCATGGCCAGGAGGATCACCAGCGTGTGCAAGACTCGAGTCAACATCAGATCGAAGGGGCGGTCCCCTGAAGCAAAGGAACCAGCACCTTCTCCGTTAACCGCGTGTAGGCGTCTCCCGTCACGGGCCCGATCCACTTGTACCGGATGATCCCCTGCTGATCGATCACGAAGGTCTCCGGGACTCCATAGACCCCATAATCGATGGCGAGGAGCCCCTTCACATCGCGGACGTGTCGAAACGAGCTCCCGTGGGTGTTCAGGTACTGCTGAGCATGCTCCACCTTGTCCTGGTAATTGACGCCGAGCATGACGAAGTGAGGGTCCTTCTGAAACCGCTCCTGGATCGTGAGCAGGTTCTGGTGCTCCAGCTTGCATTCCTGGCACCAGGAGGCCCAGAAATTCACGACGACGACTTTGCCGCGGAATTGATCCCAGGAAATCCTGGCCCCGGAGACGACATCGGGCCCTTCCAAGGCAGGGGCCGTGGTCCCGATCAGCACAGCCGGGATCCGTCGCGGGTCGCCCCAGAGCCCCTGATAGAACAGGGCAAAGAGCCCCAGCAACACGAGGACCAGCACGACCTGCGAGCTCCGAGTCATTCGCCCCTCGTTCGGGGTCGGAAGATGTTCAACAACACGCCCAACCCCATGATCGCCCCCCCGCCCCACACCCACAGAATCAGGGGATTCAGCACCCCTCTCGCCACCGCCACGCCTTCGGGAGAGACCTCCGGCATCGTCAGGAAAATATGCCCCATGTTGATCGTATAGATCGCCGACTCGGTCGTCGGGGTCTGGGAGGCGGTATAGACACGCTTTTGCGGTCGTAACTCCGTCACCAGGCGCTCTCCTCGGAAGACCTGGAAGACGCCTTCCTGCCCGATCCAGTTGGGGCCCTTCACCTCGTGGATGTCGAGCAGTTTCATCCGGTACGGACCGATCACGAATTCATCGCCGACGTGCAGGGAGACCACCTTCTCGGTTTGATAGATCGTGGACGCGATGATGCCTACCACGAGCACCAGGACGCCGACGTGAGTCACCAGTCCGGCGTACCGGCGTTGATTGGCTGCAAAGGCCCTCAGGAACCCCTGGAAGTAGCCGACCTGATCGCGCTGCGCGTACATCCGCGTCACCTTGCCGAACTCGGCCAGGATCGTCGTGGCCACAAACCCGACGACGAGCGTACCGGCCAGGGCGTAGGGACTCCGGATCCCCAGCAGGAACAGCAGGACGGCACAGGTGGTGCCGACGAGCAGCGGATTTCGAAAGTTCTTACTCAGGCTCTCCACGGAGGCCTTGCGCCAGGGGATGTTCGGTCCGATCCCCATCAGGAACAGGAGGCCCAGGGCGATCGGCATGAAGACCGCATTGTAATAGGGGGGACCCACCGTGACCTTGGACCCCTGCCAGGTCTCGAGCATCAACGGATAGAGCGTGCCCAGGAACACGGTGGTGGCGGCGACGATGAAGAACAGGTTGTTGAACAGGAACACGGATTCCCGAGAGACGATCGAATCCAGTTCAATGCGGCTTCGGAGTTCCGACCCCCGTACCATCAGGGTGCCGAACGCCAAGCCGATGATGATTGTCAGGAACAGAAGGATGTAGAGGCCGCGTCTGGGATCGGTGGCGAAGGTGTGAACAGACGTCAAGACTCCGCTCCGGACCAGGAAGGTGCCGATCAGGGAGAGCGAAAAGGTCACGATGATGAGGAAGAGATTCCAGACCCTGAACATCTTGCGTTTTTCCTGCACCATCACCGAGTGCAGGAAGGCGGTCCCGACGAGCCACGGCATGAAGGACGCGTTCTCGACGGGATCCCAGCCCCAATAGCCGCCCCACCCGAGCTCGTAGTACGCCCAATAGCCACCCATGAGGATGCCGGTCGTGAGGCAGAGCCAGGCGAAAATCGTCCACCGCTGCGTGAGCTTGATCCATTCTTCCCCCAGCCGACCCGAGAACAACGCGGCCATGGCGAACGAGAACGGAATGGAAAACCCCACGTAGCCCATGTAGAGCATCGGAGGGTGCATCGTCATCGCCGGGTCTTGCAGGAGGGGATTGAGGTCCCGGCCATCGAGTGGGGCGGGGAACAGACGCTCGAAGGGGCTGGACAGGAACACGATCAGCGCCAGGAACCCGAACATCACCAGCGATTCCACCGCGATCAGGTAGGGCATGAGGGCGGGCTGGGTTCTCCAATGAAGCCAAACCGCGACGGTGCTAAAGGCTGAGAGGATAAAGACCCAGAGCAGCAGCGAGCCCTCGTGGCCGCCCCAGACCGCGGCGATCGTGTAGAAGAGCGGCAGCTTGGAATTGGAGGTGGTGGCGACGTAGTGCACCGAGAAATCGCGGGCCAAGAAGGAGTACACCAGGGAACCCATCCCGACCGTGAGCAGCGCAAAGATGAGCGTGACGGCGAGCCGGCCGACCCGAACCCACTGGTCGTTCCGGGTCTGGAGTCCAAGGACGGCTGTCGCCATGCCCATGGCCGCCAGGACCACGGCGACGACCACCGCAAAGTGTCCGATCTCGATGATCATCCGTCCTGCTTCCCAGCCCTTACTGCCGCAGCGTTTTCATGAAGTCTTTCTTCGGCAGTTCGACGCCGGCCCTTCGCAACTCAATCGGCATGTAATCCTCGGAGTGCTTGGCCATGATCATGTTGGAGTGAAACTGCCCCGCCTTGCTCCAGTAGCCCTCCACGACCGCACCCTGGCCTTCCTTGAAGAGATCTGGTGGGATGCCCTTGAACGTGACCGGGATGGTGGCGGCGCCATCAGTCAACTGGAACGTCATCCCGACGGGGTCCGGGCGCGTCTTCACGCTCCCCTTGACCACCATCCCGCCGACACGCACTTTCTTGTGATAGTAGTCGGGGGTGAACGCGACCACCTCTGAGGGGGTGAAGAAATACACCAGATTCTCGCCGAAGTTCCCCAGCGCCAGATAGCCGAGCGAACCTCCCACCAGGAGGAGACTGGTGACGAGACCGAGCTTTTTACCGCGTGACCACATCATCTAGCCATTCCGGTTCGTATAACTTGGACCCCTTGATCTCGTTGTAGAGAAGGCCGACTTTCCGCTCCATCGTGAAGAGAAAGAACGCCAACGGGACAAGGCCGACCAGGTAAGCGCCGAAGACGAATCCGTAGTTGGACACTGACGCGATGTCGTGCGCCTGAAAGATGCGCGCAGCCGGGTCCCACCGTCCGACCAGCACGAGCGTTTTGAGCTCGCGCAAATTTTCCTGGGACGGGCCCTGATAATGGATTGAGAGCGTCTCCCGCTGACCGGCCAGGTCGAACCGGACCCGTCCGACAGCCAGGTCGCCCCTCAATGTGCCACCCCGAACCAGACCCGTCATGCGCACGACACGGTCCGGCCGTTCGGCCAGGACCTCTTCCGGCGTCAGGCTGGCCACGTTCCGTTCATAGTGGCGGTACGCCAGGAGGACCAGGAGGACTGCCACCACTGCCACCGCTCCCCATCGCACGTACAATCCGCTCATGGCTCGACCTTGGCGAGATGCACCTGGCTCAGGAGGCGACCCTTTTTGGCGTTCAGCAGGCTGGAGAGGTAGAGCATCTGGGTGCGGACGATCAGCATGTAGACGAACAAGATCGAGAACCCGATCCCCATGAGTACCAACGGGATCAGGATCTCCTTGGAAATGCTCACGCCCCGCATCGAAATGGAGAGAGGTTGATGCAGCGTCCGCCACCACTCGACCGAGAAGTGAACGATCGGCAGATCGATGAACCCGACGATGGCCAGGACGGCGGCGTACCGGGCTTCTCGCTCGGGATCATCGATGAACGTCCGTAGCATCAGGTAGCCGGCCAGAATCAGGAACAGCACGGCAAAGGAGACCAGACGAGCGTCCCAGGTCCACCACGTATTCCAGGTCGGTTTGGCCCAGATGGATCCGGTGATGAGCGCCACGGCCGTGAAAAAGACGCTCAGGCCCGCGGCGGCGTGGCAGAGGTTGTCCACGACGGGGTCCCGTGTCCACAGATACCAGAGGCTCCCGAGAAACAGGACCGTATAGGCCAGCAACGAGGTGTGCGCCAACGGGACATGCACGTACATGATCCGCACGACTTCGCCCTGGTAGTAGTCGGGTGGAGAGGCGACCAGCCCGTAGTACAGCCCCAGGCCGAGACACAGCCCTCCGGCGGCTCCGAACCAGCCTTTGTAGCGCTGAAGTTTCCTGATGATCGTGTTGAGCATCCGGTCAGGAGTCCAAAATCAATTCGACCACCCAGAACGACACCACCGTAAACACCACGTCGAACACGACCAGCAGTTCAATCCAGTGCCGATAGAGCGCCAGCGGGTTCCCGTTCAAGGCGCCCCGGGTGGCTTCAACGGCGGCAATCATGACCGGCACGGCTAGAGGCAGGAGTAAAATCGGCAGCATGACCTCGCGCGCCCGGATCTGCACGGTCATCGCCGAAAAGAGCGTGCCAACTGTGGAAAGCCCCAACGTGGCCAAGAAAAATATTAACAAAAGCACCGGCAGATCTTCAACCACGTCCAGATTAAAGAAGATCACGAACATTGGGAACAGAATCACCTCGGCGGTCACGATGAACAGCAGGTTGGCGGCCACCTTTCCCAGGTAAATGGCCCCTTTAGGCGCGGGGCTCATCTGGAGGTATTCGAGACAATCGTTCTGGAGTTCCGCCGAAAAGGATTTGCCGAGCCCAATGATACCCGTGAAGGCGAAGGCCACCCAGAGAATGCCCGCGATCAGCTCGCGGGCGGCCTGTTGATCCATGGAGAAGCTGAAACTGAAGACCAGGATGACGATCAGCGCAAAGAAGAACATGGAGGAAATCGTCTCCCGGCTCCGCATCTCGCAGAGCAGGTCTTTCCAGGCCACCACTCGAATCACATTAAAAAAGATCACAAGTTTTCAGGTCTTCGCGTGTCAGCGGGCGCAGGACACCGTGTGTGAGGACGCCGGCCCGGTCGGCGACCTCGGCTGATTTAATCCGGTCGTGGGTGGCCATCACCACCGACGCGCCCTCCTTCAGGAGGGCCTGGATATATCGGTTCATGATCACCATGCCCGTCTCATCAAGCGAGGTATACGGCTCATCCAGGAGCAGCACTTTCGGGTGAGCCAGTATGGCCTTTGCCATCGCTAAGCGCTTTTTCATGCCGGCCGAAAAGTAACGGACCTTCAGTTCGGCAAAGGCGCCGATCCCTACCTGGTCCAGAGCCACCTTCACTTCCCGATCGGTCGGAGAGGCTGCCCTCAGCGCCATCGCAAAGCTCAGGTTTTCCACGGCATTGAGCTCATCGTACAGGTGGGACCCGTGCGCGAGCAACAGCAGGGCCTCGCGGACGACCTCTCTTTCCTGAATCGCGTCCCGGCCCAGGATTTCCAGCCGGCCGGCGGAGGGGCGGTGCAGGGTGGCCAGAATCCTGAGCAGCGTGGTCTTGCCCGCTCCGTTGGGTCCAAAGAGCGCGTAGCACTCACCGGCCGCGATTTCGAAGGAGAGATCTTCAAGAATCCGGTAATGGCCGTAGGATTTGCTGATGTGTAGTCCGCGGATGGCGACCATGCGTTGTTGGGCGGTGATCCGTCTGGGTCTGAACGAGGCAAACAGTATAGGGAAGGGGCTGGGGTTTGTCTAGGAATGGAAGGGAGGATCCCTCTTGGACGCCCGGGCGGAACGAGGGCACTTGGGAGGGCGGCCGAGTTGACGCTCCAAACAGGTATCTTATATGATCATGAGAGTCAGACACCCTCCCCTTTCTTTCTCGACCGGGTCTGTGCCCTCAGTGTGTGCATGAGTGTGGTGTGTCACGTGCACGCCATGGCCCTCATCCGGTGTGTGGTCGGGAGCGCCCTGCCAGGTGCTCCTCCCGGAGGAAGCACTGGGATGAGCCGGTCGGGCGCACGGCTGAACCTGTTCCATGGTGCGTGTCGGTCTATGTTCAGGCAAATGGGGGCCAGTCTCCTAGGGATCCTGCTGATCACCGGCGCAGGCTGCGAGGCGTGGGAGACAGGGTCAGCCTCCCCCCCGCCCGCCGAGACGACTCCGGCGCAGGAGCGTTTTGGGGCGAAGGTCGGCGCGCTGGCGCCGAACTTTCAGCTCTGGGATCTGGAGGGCCTTCCGCGGACGCTGGTGAACTACCGGGGGACCGTGGTGCTCGTCAATTTCTGGGCGACCTGGTGTGGGCCGTGCCGGGTGGAAATGCCGGCGATGGAGTTGCTCTACCGCGAGTTCAGCCGGAAGGATTTCGAGATTCTGGCGGTCTCCACCGATCCGCAAGGGGTGGCGGTGACCCGTCCCTTCAAGGAAGCGATGGGCCTGACCTTTCCCATCGTGCATGATTCGGATTACCGCGTCGGGCTGACCTACGGAGCCCGCACCTTGCCCATGAGTTTCCTGGTGAACCGGCAGGGGGTCATCACGCACAAGATCTTCGGGGCCCGGGATTGGCAAAGTCCTGAAGCCCACCAACTGCTCCGCGCTCTGCTGGACGCACACTGACCATGGGCGACTCCCTCCATCAGATCTCCTTGTTTGCCGCGTTTACGGCCGGGCTGCTGTCTTTCGTTTCCCCCTGCGTGCTGCCCCTGGTGCCCTCCTACATTTCGTACATCACCGGCCTGTCCCTTGATCAGCTCTCGGATGCCGCCGAGCGGCAGCGGTTCCGGAAGGCGATCATCATCAACTCGCTGCTCTTCATCGCCGGGTTCTCGGGCGTGTTTATCGCGTTCGGGGCCTCGGCCACCCTCATCGGCCAGTTGCTGATCACCTATCAGGACCATCTGCGGAGATTCGGCGGCCTGCTGATCGTCATCTTCGGGCTCTACCTTCTGGGCGTGGTGAATCTCAACTTTCTGAACACCGAGAAGCGCGTGCATTTCAGAAGCCGGCCCGCCGGCTATCTCGGATCCATTCTCATCGGGGTGGCCTTCGCGGCCGGCTGGACGCCCTGCGTGGGCCCGGTGCTGGGCACTATCCTCTTGTATGCGAGCACCACGGATGCACTGGCTGACGGGGTCGCGCTGCTCACCGCGTACTCCCTGGGGCTGGGGCTGCCGCTGTTTGCCACGGCCCTGGGGGTTGACCGGTTTCTTTCCTACTTCAAGCAGGTCCGCGTCTACCTCTGGGGCGTGTCGGCCGTGAGCGGGGCGTTCCTCGTGGTGGTCGGCGTCATGATCTACGCCAACTCGCTCACCCTGATCACGAGTTTCCTGGAGCGGTATGGGATCGGCTGGTATCTTGGACAATAGAGAGCCGTGAAACGTGAAGCGTATCTTGTCTCTCGCGGGATACGAGATGCGAGATACGAGGTGCGAAAGACGTAAGTAATGATGAACTCCGCAACATTGCCGGAGGCCAAGGCCTATGATGTGGTCGTGGTCGGCTTGGGGCCGGCCGGTTCGACGGCGGCCTACCAGCTCAGCCGCGCCGGCCTCTCCGTGCTCGGCCTGGAGAAGCATCGGCATCCCCGGTACAAGGTCTGCGGGGGCGGGCTCTCCGTCCGCATCGACCGGATTCTGGACCCGGACTTCAAAGCCGTCGTCGAGCACACCATCTACGGCGTCCAGTTCACCTACCGCGGCGAGAACCCCTTCCTGATCGAGTCCTCCAGTCCGATTGCGTACATGGTGATGCGCGACCGGTTTGATCACCTGCTCGTGGAAAAAGCCCGCCTCGCGGGCGCCGAAGTGCATGAAGGCGAGCAGGTGGTCGGGCTGAGCCAGTTGCCGGACGGGGTCGACGTCCTCACGGATCGGGGCCGCTATCACACCAAAGTCCTGATCGGAGCCGACGGGGCGAACAGCCTCGTCGCGCAGCGTCTGTTCCCCAACCGGCATCAGCGGCGGATGCCAAGCCTGGAGAGTGAATGCGGGATCGGGCAGCAGCCCGCGTATCCCGGGGAAGGCCAGGTGCTGATCGATCTGGGCGCGACCACGAAGGGGTATGCCTGGATTTTTCCGAAGCACACGCGGCTGTCGGTCGGCGTGGCGGAGTTTCGCGGTCGCATCGGCAGCCCCAAGAGAGTCTTCGCGAGCTTTATTCGTGACGAAAAAAAGCTGGCCAGCCTCGAGGTCCCTGAGCCCGCCGGCCACCCCCTCCCGGTCTACAATGCGCGCGGTGCGGCGTCCTCCCGAATGCTGGTCAGGGATCGCGCGATGTTGGTGGGTGATGCGGGCCATCTCGTCGACCCGCTCTTCGGAGAGGGGATCTACTACGCGGTGCGATCAGGCCAGATGGCGGCCGCCAGCGTACTGGGAAGCTTTCACGATCAGCGCCGGACGCTCGAGGACTATGACCTGGCCGTTCAGCGCGAGATCTATCCCGAGTTTCGCATCGCCTCCCGGGTGGCCCGGATCGTCTACACGTTTCCCCGTCTCTGTCATCGGCTGATGCACCGTTCCCAGGAGGTGATCAGCCTGTATTACGACGTCCTTCAGGGGCGGGAGACTTACCAGACCTTCTTCGTGAAAGCCAAGGGGATGGTCAAGGCGTCGTTCCGCGAACTCCTCCGCGACCCGTTCCTTTCGAGCTAACAGCGAACAGAGTTTTGGGAAACCGTAAGGCGTGAGGGGTTAGGTGTAAGGTGTAAGAAACGGGGGAGGCCCCTCTTGTCACCCGTCACTCGTCACGCGTGACGCGTCACGTCTGGTCAGCACCAGACGCCGAGGCGGCAGAGGGTTGCCTCCGGGACGAGAGCGGCTTTCGTGGAATCGCGAAGCGCGGCGACCGGATTGACGGACGTCTGGCTGGAAACCTGGGGTTGTGATCCATTCCGGTGGTTCCCGGACGCGACCGAGAGCCCGCCTCGTGCGCCGGGAGACATCGCAACGGCTTCCGTCGGGGGGACCGTGTGAAGCCGGGCATACAATGACTTGCGCTCAAGCTCAAACTTGCCCGGGAACCGTTGAGACAGGATGGTCAGCTTCTCCTGCGCCCAGTCATCCGCGCCGATCTCGCTATAGGTCAGGGCCAAATAGTAGAGCGCATCGGCTGCCTCGTCCATGTCGGGATATTCCTTCAGCACGTGCTCAAAGCGTGCGGCGGCGGCCAGGTACGCGTCTTTTCGGTAATAGAACTGCCCGACCATGAGGTGAGTCTGGGCGATCAGGCTGTTGCACTGTTTGACCCTCTCCACAGCCTCCGCTTGGTACCGGCTGCCGGCGTACTCCTTGAGCAGCTTTTGGAAGGCCTCTAGCGACTTGTACATGGGTTCGGGGTCACGATCTACCGATTGCACCAGCCTGAAGTGACTCTCGCCGAGCTTGTACTGGGCATAGGCGGCCAGCGTATGGACGCGGTGGAGGTCCAAGAAGTGCTGGTACTCGATGATGGCCTCCTGGTACTCCTCCTTGTCGAAGAAGGACTCGGCCCGCTTCATGATGACGTTGGGGTCGTAGTTCTTCTCAACGGTGTCGCCAAGAAAAATCTGTTCATCGGTCGCGCTGAGGGCCTTCCCTTGGGATTTGGCGGTCTTGGACGTGCTGGAGCACGCGACCGTCATGGCGAGGAGGGCCGTCGCCGTACAAAACGATATGATGACGATGATGACGCGCCCAGTCATATTCATTCACCGGTGCCGGATTGACCCCTTCCTGTCCCGGACAACGGCGGCTAGGCTAGCAAATCCGGGCGAGAAATGCAATCCCGATTGACGCTCAGAGTAGGGGGTCCTATAATCCCCGCCGGGCAGGGGGGGTAGGCGGCGGTGCTGCCGTGATGAGGTGGGCGGCAGGGGCTGGAAGGCCCTTTCCGCTCGCGGCCACAGAGCACCGTTGACCGCTCTAACCTTCGCCTCCGCTCGGCTGCGGAACTTGCTGCGTCCTTCCTTTCAGGAGACGCAGCTTCAAACAGTCCTCGCCGCCGCGGCTGCGACACGGCCGCTTCGGCTCAGCAAGAGCGGTGACCCAACGGCGCTCTGATAACGCGGCCAGGGCCTCCCTGCCCCTGCCGTCGGGATGCAGCGGCGCCGCCTTTGGGCGGGAGATTGTGGAGGGTGAGCGTGCGGCGGAGCAGGATTGTCGGCACCGGCTCCTACGTCCCGGCAAGGCCGGTGCCCAACAGCGAAGTGGGCGCGGTGCTCGGCAGGGACGGCGAAGCGGTGTATCGCCGCACGGGGATTCGGGTTCGCCACTGGGCGGGCGAGGATCAAGCGGCGTCCGATCTGGCCGATCAGGCTGCCCGGCGGGCGCTCGACGCGGCCGGGGTGAGCCCAGCCTCCGTGGATGCGATCCTGGTCTCCACCACGTCCGGCGATATGGTGTTCCCGTCGACCGCCTGCCATCTTCAACGCCTCCTGGGTGCCAAAGGTGTGGCTGCGTTCGATGTCGCCGCGTCCTGTTCCGGATTCCTCTATGGCCTCTCCATGGCGGATCGCCTCATCCGGAGCGGGCAGTTCCATCGCTGCCTGGTGGTGGCCTCGGAGATCAAGTCCAGATTTCTCAACCTGCATGACGAGGCGACCGCCATGCTGTTCGGAGATGGCGCCGGCGCGGCGCTCGTTGTCGGCGAGGATGGGTCGAACGGACCGGAGGGGATTCTGGGCATTCGCCTCTACGCGGATGGGGCCCGGCATGGGTTGATCACCGTGCCGGCCGGAGGATCGCGGCAGCCGGCCGATGCACAAACCGTCCGGGATCGGCTTCACACCATCCACCTGCAGGGTGGACCTCTGTTCCGGGTTGCGGTGAAGCGCTTGGCCGGGGCGGTGTCGGAGATTCTGAAGGAGTTCGGCGTTGCCATCGCCAACCTGGATCAGGTGGTCTTCCACCAGGCGAATGGACGGCTCTTGAGTGCGCTGGGCAGTCGACTCGGCATTCCGCCTGAAAAACTGTGCTCGGTCATCGAACAGTTCGGGAACACGTCCTCGGCCTCGCTCCCCATGGCGCTGGACCAGGCGGTCCGCGACGGGCGCGTGTCTGCGGGAAGCCTGGTGCTGCTCGGAACCTTCGGGGCCGGGCTCACGTGGGCGACGGCCTTGATGCGGTGGTAGAGGAGGGCAGACGGTCATGTTTGGACTGATCCCCAGAGAGATCGCCTTCTTCGAGATGTTTCGGAGGGCGGCCCACAATATGATCGAGGGCAGCCGGCTGCTCAAGGACATGATGGAGGATTTCCGGAATCCGGTGGAGCAGGCCCGCCGGATCAAGGATATCGAGCATATCGGCGACGGGATCACGCACGACATTGTGCGGAGGCTCAACCAGACCTTCATCACGCCGATCGACCGCGAGGACATTCACGGGTTGGCCAGCGCGCTGGACGACATTCTGGATATCGCGGATGGGGTCGCCGATCGGATGGTGGTCTTCAAGGTGGCGAAGCCGACCGAGCCCGCGATCAAGCTGGCCAGCGTCCTCTACAACGCGGCCGTCGCGGTGGGCGCCGGCATCGACCAACTCGGGAAAGGCCACGCCGATATGAATGAATTCTGCATTCAGGTCAACAGCCTCGAAAACGAGGCGGACCGGATCACACGCGATGCGATCTCCATGCTCTTTGAGCGGGAGAAGGATCCCATCGCGGTCATCAAGTGGAAAGAGATCTACGAGAATCTCGAAGAGGGCACCGATCGCTGCGAGGACGTCGCGAATATCCTCGAGCGCATCGCGCTGAAGCACGTTTGAAGACCGTGATGCGTGACCCCCATTGCATTCTGCTGAGCAATGGGTCCCGGTGACGCGTGACGAGTGGAACTTGTCGAAGGCCGAAATATGCGACGCCGCTCCCCTCCCATCGGGTTACGTCCGTCGTTCATCATGCATGCGCATTTGAGCCGCTCAGGACCCGTCACGTGTCACGCGTCACCCGTCACGTCTGCCCATGCCTGACCTGAGCGGCATGCTGCTGCTCGTGGTGGCGCTGGCCCTGCTGTTCGACTTTTCGAACGGATGGCATGACAGTGCCAACGCGATTGCCACCGTGGTCTCGACGCGCGTGTTGAGCCCGGTGCTGGCGGTGCTCATGGCCGGCGTGTTGAATGTGGCTGGAGCCTTCATGTCCACGGCCGTCGCCAAGATGGTCGGGGCCGGCATCCTGGACCCCGGAGCGGTCACGCAGGGCATGGTCGCGTCCGCGCTGGCAGGGGCCATTCTGTGGAACCTGCTAACGTTGCTGCTGGGGCTTCCCACGAGTTCCTCGCATGCGCTGATCGGCGGGATGGTGGGAGCCGGGCTGACTCACGGCGGTCTGGCCGTCGTCAAATTCTCGGGCTTGCGGTCGGTCCTGGAGGCCATGATCCTGTCGCCGCTACTCGGCTTCGCCATCGGTCTGGCGCTGATGATCATGATCAGTTGGGTCTTCTTCCGGACTGCGCGGGGACTCGCCACGCGCCTGTTCAAACGGATGCAACTGGTGTCGGCCGCCTTCATGGCCTTCAGTCACGGAGCGAACGACGCTCAGAAGGCGATGGGCATCATCACGCTGGCCCTGCTGTCCTCGGGGCAGATCACGAGCGCGGAGGTGCCGACGTGGGTGATCGTCGCCTGCGCGCTGGCGATGGGACTGGGGACCGCGGCCGGTGGGTGGCGTATCGTCCGGACGCTGGGCATGCGGATCGTCAAGCTGGAACCGGTGCATGGGTTTGCCGCCGAAACGGGCGCGGCAGCCGTCCTTCTGGCAACGGCGCACCTCGGGCTCCCCGTCAGCACCACGCACACGATCACGTCGGCGGTCATGGGCGTGGGGGCGGTCAAGCGGCTCTCCGCGGTGCGCTGGGGCGTGACCGCCCGGATCGTCTACGCCTGGGTGTTCACACTGCCTGGGGCCGCGCTGCTGGGCGCCCTGATCTACGTCGGGTTCTCGCGACTGATGTAGAAGCGGGGACGGGCGGCGTCGCTCGTATCTCGCATCTCGTCGCTCGACCCTGAGGCTCTCGAAGGGTATCTCGTGAAGAATCGGACGAGATACGCTTCCCCCTTCGCCCAGGGCTTCGGGGGACCAGCCAACCATCTTCGCCAAGGCTTCGATGGTCCGCCGAAGCATGCCGCGAAGGCGGAAGCCAGCGGCGACGGCTGGTCACGAACCACGAGATACGCATTTTGCTTATTTTGCTGCGGGGAGTCTGACGATGAAGCGGCTCCCGGTCGGCACATTTCCCTCGACCCACACCTGCCCCTGGTGCGCCTCCACGATGTGCTTGACGATGGCCAGGCCCAGGCCCGTTCCGCCTAACTCCCGTGACCGTGCCTTATCCACCCGGTAGAACCGTTCGAACACCCGGGGGCGGTCGGCCTCCGGAATGCCCAGTCCCGTATCGCTGACGCTGAGCTCCACTTGGTCCTGGTCCGGTTCGCCCACCGGGATGGAGCGCGCAGCAATGTGGATGGTCCCGCGATCGGGGGTGTACTTCACGGCGTTGTCCAGCAGGTTCGTCAGGACCTGGACCAGACGGTCTTCGTCGCCGGCTGCAGGAGGGAGGTCGGGCGGGAGCGAGACCGTTACGTTATGTCCTTTCTTGTCCGCCAGCGGCTTGATCAAGGCGAGGGTCCGCTCCACCGCTTCGTGCAGGTGAACCGGCTCTCGCTTGAACAGCACCTGACCCGATTCGATCTGAGAGAGCTGCAGCAGGTCATCCAGGATCAGGTTGAGGCGATCGCTTTGCTTCATGATGATCTCCAGGAACCGAACGGCTTCTTCCGGATGGTCCTTCGCGCCATCGAGCATGGCTTCGACGTAGCCCTTGATGGACGTCAACGGAGTCCGCAGTTCGTGGGAGACGTTGGCAACGAAGTCCTTCCGGACTTTTTCCAAGCGGCGCAGCTCGGTCACGTCGTGGAAAACCAGCACGGCGCAGGCTTCGTTCTCGCGTTGGCCGCCCGCCACAGACGCTTCGATTCGCACGGTGCGCCCGCTCGGAACGAGCGTGATCTCGCCGCTCTGATTGTGCCGGCTTTCCAGGACCTGCGTGACCAGCCGGTTGAGCTCGTGGTGCCGGATCACCTCCCCATGCGCGCGCCCTCTCGCCTCGGCTCCCTGGACCCTGAACATCCGCTCCAGCGCAGGATTGACCTGGAGCACCGTCCCGCGGCAGTCCAAGACCATCACTCCTTCCACCATGGCGGTGAGCATGGCCAGCAACTGCGCCCGGTCCTCCGACACCTCCCGGATCTTGGCCTCCAGTTGGTCCGCCATCTGATTCAGCGTCGAGGCTAACACGCCGACCTCGTCGTGCGACCGCAGGCGGATGCGCTGTCCGAGCGCTCCGCCGGCCAACTGGCGGGCCACGGCGGCCATGTCAGAGAGGGGACGCATTAGCCCCCTGGCCAGCAGCACGCTCACCGCCACCGACACCAGGAACGCGGTGCCGAACGCGATCCACAGCGCCCGCTGGAGGTGAAGGAGTCTGGCGTCCAGCGTGGTCAGGGGGATGGCCAGGCGTACCACACCGGCCAGGGACGAGTCCGAAGCGATCGGAAGGGCCAGATACAGCAGACGTTGGCCCGTGGTCGCGCTGACGCGCACGTCGGTCCCGCGGCCCGTCGTCACCGCCGAGAGGACTTCGGGGCGCGTGCGATGATTCTCCAGACGCGGGACTGCGGCATCAGCGGTCTCACTGTCGGCCAACACCGTTCCGTCGAGCGCAATTACCGTGATCCGGGCGAGGGCATGGCGGCTCAGTTCCCGCACCCGGTTCTGGAGAGACGAGTCAACCGTCGCGGGAGAGCGGCCGGCGGCTTGTGAGCGGGAGGTCAGTGGAAGCACGAGGGGACGCAGGGTGAATGCCGTCAATCCGGTCCGGGCCTCCAGATCTTCCGTCAGGCGGGCCAGTTCCAGTCGTTCGATCGAGCGGAGGGCCAGCCACCCGGCCACCGCCAGCCCGAGCGTGACGGCCAGCAGGGCACCGAGGGTGACTTTCCATCTGATCGAGAGCGTCATTGGGACGGTGACCGGTGACGGGTGTCAGAGGAATTTAGTGATTCAGCCATTGAATCATTTGTGGATTGCATTGCAGATAGATCAGACCCTCAACTCTTCAACTCAGCACTCGTCACGGCTCTTTCAGTTTGTACCCGAGGGACTTGACCGACACGATTGTGTCATTGAGTAACGGGAGCTTCTGCTTCAACCGGCGGACATGGACGTCCACGGTGCGGGTGGTCCCGTAGTAGTCGTAGCCCCACACGGCGTTCAGGAGCGCATCCCGGGTCATCACCCGGCCGGGGTGACGTAGGAGGTGTTCCAGGAGCCCGAATTCCTTGGCGGTCAACGTGATCTCGCGCCCCTTGTCCTTGACCTCGTGACGCGACAAGTCCATGGCCAGCGTGGCATAGGTGAGGCAGGTCAGGGCCTCGTCTTTGCGTTCGAGTCTCCTGAACAGCGCCTTCACGCGGGCGATGAGCGCCTTGGGGCTGAAGGGTTTGGTGACGTAGTCATCGGCCCCCAGTTCCAGCCCGATGACGGTGTCCGATTCCTCCGCCTTCGCAGTCAGCATGATGATGGGAATCGTCGAGATCTGGCGGTCGGCCCTGATCCGCTTGCAGACTTCCAGGCCGTCCATTTCGGCCAGCATGAGGTCCAGGATGATCAGGTCGGGATGTTCGGACTTGACGAGCTTGAGGCCCTCGAGACCGGTCGTGGCGGCGCAGGTGCGATACCCGTCCTTCTGGAGGTACATCTTGACCAGCTGGAGGATATCCTTGTCGTCCTCGACGATCAGGACTTTTTTCGCTGTGCCGGCGGCCATTTGGGGGACAGCGTATCGGGTAGGGGAAGGGGTGTCAAGCGAGTGGGAGGGGGGCGAGGCTGCAGTCGGACGGGGAGCGCGGGGCGCTCGGAGTGGCCCCCTGCTCGCAGAGCGCGCACTCAAGAACGGGCCTGAGGTAGCCTAGCAGCGGGGCACCCGTTGCTCTGGGCATGCAACGGGTCTAGGCTCGCGCATCGCGCACACAAGAAGGAGCGGCCGGGCGGCAGGGCTGGCCGTTGTGCTCGCGCACCGCGCACTCAGGATTTATTGGTTCCGGGCCTAGGTGGATAGAGTGCTCGGTGGACGCGCGCAG
>JAHRHE010000119.1 GCA_020027965.1 Nitrospirota bacterium
TGGGGAAACGTGATGGTCAATCCGCGCAACGGCCTGTTCGGCGCGGTCATCATCGGTCCGAAGGGCGCCAAGTATCGGGACCCGAAGACCGGTGAGGACATTTCCCAGAAGAACAGTTGGGTGGCGGACGTCATCATCGACCGGTCGATCCCGGGCTACGAGACGAGGGCGAACTATCGCGATGCCGCCCTGTTCTTCCAGGACGAGGACAATATCATCGGGACCAGCTTTATGCCCTACGTGCAGAACGTGGCCGGTCTGACCGGGGTGAACTACCGGTCGGAGCCCTATAAGTACCGGGAGGAGGCCGGTTGCTCGCTGGGCAAGATGTTCCAGCCCTGCGTGGCGGACAAACCGGAGGATCCGGTGACGCCGATCGTCGAAGCCCACGCGGGCGATCCGGTTCGGATCCACGTCTTCGGCGCGAACAATGAGCAGAACCAGATGTTCAGCGTCGAGAAGCACGAGTGGCCGATCGAGCCCTTCATGCGGGGAGCCGACCAGATCAGTGTGGTGGAGTTCTCCGGGTCGGAGACGATCGATGCCTTCATCGGCTCGGCGGGCGGACCGTACCGGTTGCCGGCCGACTATGTCTGGAGCAATCAGCGGCTGCCGTACTCGCAATCGGGGCAGTGGGGCTACTTCCGCGTGCTTCCGTCCGGCGACCAGCGCATCCTGCCGCTGGCGGGCGCGGCTCCGGGCGTGAAGAAGGCCGAGGCTGACGCGCCGCTTGAGGCACTGCCTGTCGCCGCGAGGTAAGAACGGCTGACCTCATCAAGGTAGCTGTGTTATAAATAGGGGGAGCCGTCGAGGCTCCCCCGTTTTTTTGATCGAGTCTTTCAGTAATAGTGAGTCCTCCTCACCCTTCCCTCTCCCGCTCGGGGGGAGAGAAGTAAGGTGAGGGGGCCATCCGGATGGCTGGAGGGCGGAATGAAACCTGCGTTGATCATCGCGAGCCTCTTGGGTCTGTTTCTGTCATCGCCCGCGTGGTCGTACGAAGAATTGACCGTCACCGACGGGGGAACGATCACCGGGAAGGTAACCATGATGGGCGGCAAGCCGATCCCCAAGGGGTTCACCCTGGTCACGTTCCCGGACCCGGTCTATTGCGGGCGCATCTCGACCGGGACCGGGTGGCGGCTGCTGGATGAATTCACGATCGCGCCGGACGGTGGGCTGAAGGATGTCGTGGTCATGCTGGTAGACGTGCCGCGAGGCAAACCGTTCAAGTTCACCCCACCCACGATCGAGGCGAAGGACTGCCGATTCCTGCCGTTCATCAGCGTGGTGCGGGACGAGCAGCCGGTGACCGTGGTCAATATGGACCCCGTGATGCATGACATCCAGGCCTACGAGACCTCCCACCTGGGGCCGCGGGTGCTGTTCAACACGCCGCTGCCGATGAATCCGCATCATCGCCGCGATGTGGGTGCGGACAGTCATGAGCATCTGGCCGGAGAACCCATGGACCAGATCATTCATCTCACCAAAGGTCGGAAGATCTTCGTCATGCAGTGCGGATTCCACGCGTACATGGAAAGCTGGGGGATGGCCGTCGAGAACCCGTACTATGCGGTGACCGCCGAGGACGGCACGTTCACGCTCACTGAGGTGCCACCGGGCGAGTACACACTGGTGGCCTGGCATCCGCAGGCCGGGGCGATGCTGGGGCGGAAGGTGACGGTGTCGGCCAAGCAGACCGTGACGGCGGCGTTCCGGTTCAAGGCGCCGACGGGCCACCGCAGTGCGCATGAGATGGTGGAGAATCCTCACTACGGGCCGGAGTCGCTGGGCAAAACGCTGGACATCCGGCCAACACTGGAACTGCAGAAACCGTAGCTCGTGAAGCGTGAAGAAAGATTTTCTCCCTATGTAATGACGCTTCACGAGATGCAAGCGACGAATTAAGACGAGATACGAGATACGAGATGCGAGATACGAGATGCGAGCGACGAGCAACATTCCTGGCCCCGATGGCCTGCGCGATCCTGCTTGGGTTCTGCCTGATGGGCGGGCCGGCGTTCGCGTACGAGGTCGTCGAGGTGACGGACGGCGGAACTGTGACGGGCAGGATCGGCCTGGATGGGCCCGTCCCGGCTCCGAAGGGCTACAACCTCGTCATCTACCCGGACCCGGAGTATTGCGGCCGGATCTCGAACGGGAAGGGATGGCGCCTGCTGTACGATTTTGCCGTGGACCGCACCGGCGGGCTCAAGGATGCCGTCGTCATGCTCGAGGGAATTTCCGCGGGAAAGGCCTTTGCCCTGTCGGTCCCCCGCGTGGACGCCCGCGATTGCAAATTCCTGCCGTTCATGACGGTTGTCCGCGACGGCCATGCCATCGAGGTCGTCAATATGGACCCGGTGATGCACGATATCCAGGCCTACGAGACGTCCACCAGCCTGGGGGCGCGCGTGCTGTTCAATTCGCCGCTGCCGATGAATGTCCACCACCACCGGGGCGACCTGCACGCCACGCACGATCATCAGCCGGGCAAGTCCATGCTGGGGCCGATCTACCTCAGCAAGGGGCGGCGCGTCTTCCTCATGCAGTGTGGATTCCATCCATACATGGAGAGCTGGGCCCTCGCCATCGACAATCCCTATTTCACCATTACCGATGCGTCCGGGCATTTCACCATCGGCGATGTGCCGCCCGGTACGTACCGGCTCGTGGCCTGGCATCCCCAGACCGGGCAGACGGTCGAAGAACAGGTAGTCACGGTCGAGCCGAACGGGCGTCACATGATCACTCTGTCGCTTCAAGCGCCGCTCGGACGCCGCACCGTGCATGAGGTCATCGACAACCCTCGTTTTGGACCGGGGGTCCTAGGCCGGCCGGTGGAGATAGTGCCCTTGGTGGAACATCAACACTAGCCTCATGCCCGACCCGGGAGTCTTGAACCCTTTTCTTCTCTCCCTCCGAGTTGTTCTTCTCGCCGCCGCCATCCACCTCCTGCTGATCGGAAATACTTCGGCTGCCGGGGTGACCTCTGAAGGGACCGAGGCGCTCCATGCGGCGCAGGCGGCCTTCGAGCGGAAACAGTATGATCGCGCCCTCTCGCTGCTGGAGCCCTTGACCAAAGGCGGGATTGGATCGCGCGAGGCGTTGACCCTCCAGATCCGCAGCCTCCTCCGACTCGGGCGTCCCTCGGATGCCTTGGGCGACTATGAGCGCCTGGAAACACAGTCGAAGCAGGAGAATCGGCCGCTGCTGCGGGAGGTGGCCATCGGGTTTATTACCCCGCTGCTGAAAGATATGCGGGAACAGATGCGGGGCGCGGCGTATACCGCGCTCAAGGAGTTGGACTCGAAGGAGGCGATCCCGCATTTCGAGGACGGGTTGAGCGACGGCTCGGGGCTCGTGCGGGCACTGGCCGTGGAGGGCCTGGGCCGCCTCGCGGCCGGCCGGCGCTCCGCGCGTCTCCGTCAGGCAGTGGAAGATCAGGCGGCCATGGTGCGGACTGCCGCGTTGAAAGCGCTCGGACGATCGAACGACCGCTCGGTGATTCCCCTGCTCGAGCATGCCCTGGCCGACGAGCAACCGGGAGTCCGAGTGACGGCTTGGGGGGCGCTGGCCACGATGGGACGGCGCGAGGCCTGGGATCAGGTGCGGGACGCGGCGGCAAGGCCCAATCCCGATGAACGGAGCGCCGCGCTTCGAGTGCTCGGGTCTCTCCGGGACCGCCGGGCGCTGCCTGTGCTCCAGGAGGCCCTGGGTGATCCCCAGCCCTCCGTACGAGGGGCCGCCGCGATCGCACTCGGTGAGCTCGGACGCCCGGAGGCTTCCCCAGGGCTTTCGGCGCTCCTGCTTGATCCGGTCCCGGCAGTGAGGGCGTCGGCCGCAACCAGTCTCGGTGAGCTGGAGTCCAGAGCATCAACGCCGGCCTTGAAACAGGCGCTGGCCGATTCCAACCCGGCTGTGCGGGCCGCCGCGGTCTCGGCTCTTCTGCGCGTCGGGGAACCCTACGCCGACGTCGCCGACGTCATCCGTGGTCTGACTCAGGGTCAGGATCCCGGCATCCGAGCCGCGGCGGCCAGGGCACTGGCCAGCGCTCGGCCCCGACGGGGAAAGGGGAGCCCAGCCAAGGAGGCGACCGATACACTCCGGTTGCTGTTGGACGATCCGCTTCCCCGAACTCGGATTGCCGCGGCCCGGGCCTTAGGCCAGATCGGGGGGACGCAGGTCGTCCCCATCCTGAAGAAGGCGCTCCGGGATTCAGATGAGGCGGTCCGAGCCACGGCTGGCGGGGCGCTGGGGAGAACTCTCGGACTTGCCCCTGGGTCCACGCCTGGCTGAGCCCCTCCCGCCTTGCCGTTCGGCTGTTTCTTCAGAGACAGGGTCGGGCGCCAGTTTTTGGGCTTGACACCGGGCGTCAATTCCTGTATACAGGCCACCTTACTGCAAGGATTACCCTCCAATACGGTCGAACACATTCAATGGGTTACAGCATCTCCAGTTCAGACCTGTTGGTCGCACCCTTTGCTTTGCGAGGCAGGACACCCGCTTCTCACTGACGTCTCACAAGGCCCATTCGCACTCTCACATTGGGAGCGAGAAAGGCGTATTCCGACATCTTACCGATTCAATCTACCGATTCAATCACAAGGAGGCGCTAACATGAGGAAGGTGGTGTTTCTGGCGATGTTCATTCTGGTCGTGGCGGCGTTTTTGACGGCGCCGCTCGCCTCGTACGCAGGCGGAACGGTCACCGGGAAGGTGACCTATGCCGGCAAGTCGGAGGAGAAGGAGTTTCTCTTCTCAAAGTTTCCTAATCCCAAGTTCTGTCCCAAGAATCCCAACAAGGAGCTCGTGAAAGGTGAGAAGCGGATCCTGCCGACCATCCAGGTCGGAAAGGATGGAGGCCTGAAGGCCGCGGTGGTTGCGGTGAATGACATCGAGGACAACGCCTTCATGGAAGCCTACAAGGGCACCGACATCGTATCGGAGTTCTGCGAATTCCTGCCGTTTACCGGGGTCGTGGTCAAGAAGAAGAACTTCCACGTGGAAAATCATGATTCTGATCCTGACGATCCAGGACCGAAAGGTGATTTTCCGGGGAAGAAGGGCGTCCTGCACAACCCGCACACCTTCGAGGTGCTGGGGCCCAGCTCCTCGACCGTGTTCAACATCGCTCTGGCGGAGAAGGGCTCGAAGCTGGACAAGCCGGTGGTGCTGCGCAAGGACAAGCAGGGATCCATTTTGCGGCTGCAGTGCGATCAGCACGAGTTCATGCAGGGCTTCTACCTGCCGGTGACGAACCCTCACTATGTCGTGGTGAAGGAAGACGGGTCGTTCGAGATCAAGGATGTCCCGGCGGGCAAGCACAAGCTGGTGGCCTGGCACCCGTTCGCGGGTAAGGTGGAAGCGGAGGTGGACGTCCCGGAGGGCGGATCCGCTAAGGCGAACTTCGAGATCAAGAAGAAGTAAGAAGGCTCGGTTAACGTGGTGAAGGGCAGTGGCCGGCGTCGGTCACTGCCCTTTTTCTTTGTGATTCCAAGATGTTTCGCGCCTTTATACCTCATTTGATTTCCACCTGACTGACTGGCTAGAATAACGCCACCTCCTGTTCCTACAACAGCATCCTTCCTTTTTGCCTGCTTGGCTTGGGGGTAGTGCATGAGGGTGCCGGCGAAGGAAAGAGACCGGCTCCGAAGAATCCCCAGAGCCTTGCACTGCGCTCTCGGCTTCCTTTGTCTCAGAATCAGTCAAACTCGCGGAGACATTACTCCCAGTTTCACCGAGGGTGAATCAAGGAGGTGCTCCAATGCTTGAGTTGTTAGAGACCGCGTTTGGAATGGGTTGGCCGTTGCTTGTGCTGCTCGCGGGCGTGCTCCTGTACTGCCAGGTGAGGATCGCTGATCCTGCGGTGAGGCGGCGGGCCACGTTCAAGACCTTCATCGGAATGCTGGCCGTCGCGCTGTTGCTGATTGCAGTCGCCAACTATAAGTTGAACTTCTTTGGCAACTCCCGGTTGCTCCCCATCTCACTTGTCTTGATCACCACCGCGACATTCGTGACGGCCCTCTATTTTGCAAGGGTCAGTGCCATGTTCAAGATCGGAGGGTTCATGTTTCTGGTGGCAGCCGCACTCTCGGGATTTGGAAACTGGCTGCCTCAGGTTGAAGGCGGGTTCCCTCCGCCCCCTGTTAGTGATCTCAAAGGCTATAGCATCATGCCGACGCAGAAGCTCGCGGATGAAGGAGAAAACATTCTCTTTGGTGGCGTTGGGCTGAGCAGAGTTCAAGGATCCGTGGGTAAAGGGCAATGCCCGCTCTGCCATGGATTCTATGAAGGTTCCTTAAGCGAACGAGCTCCCAATCTGTTAGGTATTCCGGAACGGGCCCAAAAGAGGCTTGCGGATCCTCGTTACCGCAAGGGTAGCCCTGGGGAGCGCGACACGGTGCAGAAGGAATCCTTCCCAGGAGCGGGAACCGCAGAGACTGCGGAAGAGTACATTGCTGAATCCCATGTCTGCCCGAGCTGCTACGTTGTTCGGGACTTTGGTGATAAGGGAACAAATGATCGCGTGAGTGGGATGCCGATGATCCACAAACCGCCCATCTCATTGACGCTCGGAGAGTTGGCGGCTGTGGATACATGGCTGTTTGTGCGCGAGGGAAAAGAGCCGCCTCCGTATGAGGAGATTGTGAAAGCGTACGAGAAGTTCATCCCGAAATCCGAGCTGGTTGTGGATGGGAATCAGGAGCCAGCTGACGTACCGTTTGGCACTATCGTAAGCGGGAAAGAGCCTGTGGATCAGATCTTTGCCAAAGCCAAGTGTGTGCTCTGCCATACGATTCCAGGCATTGCTGGCGCTGTCGGAACGGTCGGACCGAAGCTTGTTGAAAAGACCAACGCTCCCATTCGCCTGAAAGATCCGGCCTACAGGGGGAATGCCAAGACGGTCAGAGATTACATCGCTGAGTCCATCATTGTTCCTGGTGCCTATGTCGCGAAGTCCTTCCCAGACAATGTCATGCCGAGGGATTTTGGCGACAAGCTCAGCGCGGGCGCGCTCACAAAGATCGTGGAATACCTCTCGCAGCTAGAGGAGGGGAAAGCGCCTCCGAAGATGTGAGTGACAGAAGCAGGCTCAACAAGGGCAGTGACCAGTGTCGGTCACTGCCCTTGTTGTTTGGCAGAGGAAAAGGGGCCGCATGAGCAAGAGCCGGAAACAGATCGGTCGCGCACTCGCGATCGTATGGGAGGTCGGGCTCGCGTCCCTGCTGGCGTCGACCGCCTGGGCAGACGTCATGCCCATGAACGAGGAGACGGCCCGGCAAGTGGTTCAAGCCTTCTGTCGCGCCGAATTCGATGAGGACTCGGACAAGCGGTTTGAGTTGATTAAGTTCACACCGGGCGGGAGAGCCGCCGAGCTCCACCGAGCGGGGCACGGCATGATTCCTGGCGTCAGGATCTTTCCCGAACAGATGCCGCTCATCGTGGTTACGTCCTATGTTGTCGAGACGATCACGGTCAGCCAGGATCGCGCGCGGGCCATCGTCATTTATCGAACTGTCGCACGGAAAGGAGAGGGCGGGATCTTCGCAAGGATCGTCCCGTCCACCGTCCAACCTGAGCGAGTGGAGCTGCACCTCGTTTATGCAGATGGCCGATGGTGTATCCTCGATCCTCCGCTGCCCCGAGTCTCCCTGCAAACGATGATCCTAGTGTATCGACAAGAACTTGCTCAATACGAAGCCAGGTCCCAGAAAGATCCGGAGCTTGGCGAACGAGTCAAGAAACCGTATCGCATTGCGCAGGAGAACTTGAAGCTGCTTGAATCCTTGCAAGCCAAGGTCCGGTAAGGACTGAAAGCACCTAGCGAGGTCATGAGTCAAGTGTCCCGTCCACGTGTCCTGTAGTCTGTAAGTTGGGGCCTGGCATGAGTATTGACTTACGGCACTGCAGTAGTTTGTGCAGTTGAGGGCACTGCCTTCCCCTCTGTCGAGGTATGGCAATATGGGGGAGCATCTGGAGTACCGAACCGTTTATATCATTATGATTCTACACTCGCAGGGACGAAACCGGGCTACCTGTTTCTGCCGGTAGCCCCATCATGGTGAGGAGGTTAACGCCGAGCATGGCTAAAATCAGGCGCAAACACGTGCTGTTGGGGATTCTCCTCGGACTTGTGGCAATTCCATCGCTTATTGTTGTCGCTAGCTACGTAGGGCCACCTATCGAAGGTCGCATCCGATATGGTCTCTTGTACGAATTCCCGGCGGGCTTTAAAGGCTGGTCCCTTATTGTCTTCGATGTTCCAAGCTGTCCTCCCCTAACAGAGAAGGATCGCTATATCGTCATATCCTTCCCTCCCTCCGGTCGTACCTGCACCTCCAACCCTTTCCCACAGGGTTGGAGACAGTTACGATTCGAGTATGTGCATCCAGATGGCAGACGATCGGAAATTGACCGCAGGATGAACATTTCCTCCATGTCCTCTAATTATGGCGTGACGCGGTTTCCCAATGAACTAATCTTTGTAGGAACTGAAGAGGAACTTAAACAGACTCCCCCTGGCAGGGAAAGGGACTGGTGCCTGGTGTTGATGTTGGGTCTGTCTGATGAGGCTAGACATCATTTGCACGGTGAGGCTTGCTCTAAGGTGGAGAGGGAACGAGAAAAGGGGCCAGGGTGAGGTAGTCGTACTCTCGTGGACGCCTGAAGAAGCAACTGTCTTGAATGTCAAGCGGACAAAGTCCTCTGAAACCGAATACTGGACGGGCGCGTGAGACAGTCGGCTCACGCATTGGGCTCAGGAGCCACGATCTTGGGGGACCGTGGACCGGAGGTCCCCCGCAGGAATCCGCTGCGGCGCGCGCCCGCGCGTC
>JAHRHE010000120.1 GCA_020027965.1 Nitrospirota bacterium
CGGACTGAGCCGGCCGTGTACCAAGTACAATTTTCTCGTCAAGGACGTGAATGACCTGGCCGTGACGATCAAGGAGGCCTTCTACATCGCCACGACCGGTCGCCCCGGCCCGGTACTGGTGGATATTCCCAAAGACGTCGCGATGGGCAAGGCGGATTTCAAGTATCCCGCCTCGGTGGCGATCCGTGGGTATAACCCCACCTACGACGGGAACAAGTGGCAGATCAAGCAGGCGGCCGAGGCGATCACGAAGGCTCGGAAACCGATCCTGTATGTCGGCGGCGGGGTGATTTTCTCGGGGGCCTCCGACGAGCTGATCGAGCTGGCCGAAATGATGCAGATCCCGGTGGATATGACGCTCATGGCCCTGGGCGGCTTTCCGGGCGAGCATCCGCTCTCCATGGGCATGATGGGCATGCACGGCACCTACTGGGCCAACATGGCCGTGCACTATTCCGATCTGGTGATCGCGGTCGGCGCCCGGTTCGACGATCGGGTGACCGGCAAGGTGTCGGAGTTCTGCCCGCACGCGAAAGTCATCCACATCGACATCGATCCCACGTCCATCCGGAAGAACGTCAACGTGGACGTGCCGATCGTCGGAGACTGCAAGCGCGTGCTCCGGGAGTTGAACCAGATTCTCCGCGCCACGGTGAACGGGGAGCAGAAGGAGCTTCGGAAGCCGTGGTGGGATCAGATCAACGAGTGGAGGGCGGCGCACCCGCTCACCTACGAGCAGGACCCGCAGGGGCCCATCAAGCCCCAGCATGTGATCAAGCGCCTGTACGAGCTGACCAAGGACCGGGACCCGATCGTGTCCACGGACGTGGGGCAGCATCAGATGTGGGCGGCGCAGTATTTCAAGTTGGCCAAGCCCCGCCGGTGGCTCACCTCCGGGGGACTGGGGACCATGGGGTTCGGCTTCCCCGCCGCCATGGGCGCGCAGGCCGCGTTCCGCGACCGGCTGGTGCTGTGCGTTGCGGGGGACGGCAGCGTCCAGATGAACACCCAGGAGCTGGCCACGGCGGTCGTCAACAAGCTCCCGGTGAAGGTCCTGATCATCAACAATGGGTACCATGGGATGGTGCGGCAGTGGCAGGATCTGTTCTACGAAGGACGGTACGCGTCGAGCTATCTGGACGTGGTCCCCGACTTCGTGAAACTGGCCGAAGCCTATGGGGCGGTCGGGCTCCGCGCGAAGAAGGTCTCTGAGATCGACGACGTCATCCGGGAAGCGCTGGCGGTGGACAAGCCGGTGTTCGTGGACGTCCCGGTCGACCAGTACGAGAACTGCTACCCGATGATTCCGGCCGGCGGCTGCAACCACGAGATGATTCTGGCCGACCCGCCGGAGTTGAAGAAGAAGCAGGCGGCACCTGCGGCGGTGGCCGGAGAGGACAAGGACACGGTCCTCACGGCGTAACACAAGAGCGTATGGCATATGGCGTATAGCGTATGGCTCATGGCAAGAGCTTCGGACATGGACCTTTGCTATCGGACCACGCCTCCTGCGCTGGAATCCATCTGCCGTATGCGCTTTCTCTTCGTTCAAGCTATGAGCCATCAGCCATAAGCCATTAGCTCTTGAGTCTCTATGGAGCACATCATCTCCGTCACGGTCGAGAATAAGTTCGGGGTGCTGTCGCGGGTGGCCGGCCTGTTCAGCGGGCGCGGCTTCAACATCGAGAGCCTGTCGGTGGCCCCTGCGCTGGATCCGACCATGTCCATGATGACGATCGTCACGACGGGCGACGATCGGATCATCGAGCAGATCGTCAAGCAGCTCAACAAACTGATCGACGTGATCAAGGTGGTGGATCTCAACGAGAGCGAGTTCGTGGCGCGTGAAACGGCGCTCATCAAGGTCCACACGAAGCCGGAAGATCGGGCGGAGGCGTTGCGCATCACGGATATCTTCCGGGCCAACGTGATCGATTCGACTCCGACGACCTATACGCTCGAGGTCACGGGCGATACGAAGAAGATCGAGGCGATCATCAACCTGCTCCAGCCCCTCGGGATCAAGGAACTCGTCCGGACCGGGCGGGTGGCGATCGCGCGGGAGCCGGTCAGGCCCGCGGTCGCGCAGCCCAAGCGAGTGGCCAAGGAATAAGCCGTGACTCGTGACGAGTGACGCGTGACTGGTAGGAGGCAGTGAGGGCCTGCTGCCGGAAGGCCGTTCTTGTCTGACACGTCACCCGTCATGCGTCACCTGTCACGCTGGAAGAGGAGCGAGCTATGAAGATCTACTACGACCAGGATGCCGATCTTCAGCAGATCCGCAGCAGGAAGGTAGCGGTCATCGGTTACGGCAGTCAGGGGCATGCCCATGCCCAGAATTTGAACGACAGCGGCGTGGATGTGGTGGTGGGGCTGCGGGAGGGCCCTTCCTGGCGCAAGGCGGAGCAGAGCGGGCTCAAGGTGATGCCGACTGCGGATGCGGTGAAGCGCGCGGATATCGCGATGCTGCTCGCGCCCGATGAGGCGCAGGCGGGGATTTACCGCACGGACATCGCGCCCCACCTCCGGGACGGGGCGTACCTGGCGTTCGGGCACGGGTTCAACATCCACTTCGGGCAGATCGTGCCGCCCCCGGGGGTGAACGTGTTCATGGTGGCGCCCAAGGGTCCCGGCCATCTGGTGCGGTCGGAGTACACCAAGGGCAGTGGCGTCCCGATGCTGCTCGCGATTCATCAGGATCCCAGCGGGACCACGCGCCAGGTGGGCCTGGCCTACGCGAGCGCGATCGGCGGCGGGCGCGCGGGTGTGATTGAGACGTCCTTCAGGGAAGAGACCGAGACGGACCTCTTCGGGGAACAGGTGGTGCTGTGCGGCGGGCTCACCTCGCTCATTCAGGCCGGGTACGAAACGCTGATCGAAGCCGGCTACTCACCGGAGATGGCGTATTTTGAATGTCTCCATGAGGTGAAGCTGATCGTGGACCTGATCTACGAAGGCGGGATCGCCAACATGCGGTATTCGATCAGCACCACGGCCAAGTACGGCGACGTCACGCGGGGCCCCCGGATCATCACGGACGAGACCCGTCAGGAAATGCGGAAGATTCTGGAGGAGATCCAGAGCGGGCGGTTTGCGAGGGAGTGGGTGTTGGAGAACCAGGCCAATCGGCCCGTGTACAACGCCCTTCTGGCCAAAGGCGAGGCGCACCCGATCGAAGAGGTGGGCGCGCGGCTTCGGGCCATGATGCCCTGGCTGAAGAAGGGCAAGCTGGTGGACAAGAACAAGAACTGATGGCTGAGGGCTGAGAGCTCAGACAATGGTTGACCGTGCAGCAGGCATTCCGATCGTGCGAGAAGGGCTCCCGTTCGTGGCCGCAACCGGCGGGTCGGCGGCCCTGGTCGGCGCGCTTGGGTGGCAGGCCCCTGCGATCATCCTCGGGGCGCTGGCGCTCTATACGGCCTGGTTCTTCAGGAACCCCAAGCGGGTGCCCCCTTCCACGCCGCTGGCGGTGGTGGCGCCCGGTGATGGACGGGTGCTCTCGATTGCTGAGGAATTCGAGCCGCGGTTTCTAAAGGAGCAGGGGATCCGGGTCAGCATTTTTCTCAATGTCTTCGATGTGCACGTGAATCGGATCCCGTGCGAGGGGACGGTAGAAGGGATCGTGTATCAGCCCGGCCGATTCCTCGCCGCGAATCGTCCCGACGCCACGCTGCGCAACGAGCAGAACGCCTTGATGATTCGCGCCGCGCGCGGCGCCAAGGTCCTCTGCGTCCAGGTGGCAGGCCTGCTCGCACGGCGGATCGTCTGCTGGGCGTCGCCCGGGGAGCGGGTGACCTGCGGCGAGCGCTACGGGCTGATCCGCTTCGGATCCCGGATGGACCTCTATCTCCCCCGGAGGACCGGAGTGCGGGTCAGGGTCGGCGATCACGTGAAGGGTGGGGAGACGATCATCGGCGAGCTCCCGGGGGAGGAGACAGCATGCGCACCCCGTTCATGAAAGGCGGCAAGTTTCCCAGGGAGGAGAACCGCCGCCGCCGCGCGATCTATTTGATCCCGAATCTGCTGACCACCGGGAACCTGTTCAGCGGCTTGTTCTCGATCCTCTCGGTGTTCAATGCCAACTACGTCGCGGCTGCGATCGCGATCATGGTGGCGCTGGTCTTCGACGTGCTGGACGGGAAGTCCGCTCGCTGGACGCACAGCACCAGCCAGTTCGGAGTCGAATACGACTCCCTGGCCGACCTCGTGTCCTTCGGCGTGGCGCCGGGGCTGCTGATCTATTCGTGGGCGCTCAGCTCTCATGGGATGCTCGGGTCCGCGGTCATGTTTGCGTTCGTCGCCTGCGGGGCGCTGCGCCTCGCCCGCTACAACGTGATGGTCGTCAGCTCCGAGAGCAAGTATTTCACGGGGCTGCCCATTCCGGCCGCGGCCAGCGTGATCGCCACGCTGGTGGTGTTCGACCACCACATCGTGCGGATGGGTGCGGAGGTCAAACCGCTGCTGATCCTCATTATGACGCTGACGCTGGCGTTCCTGATGGTCAGCACGGTCAAGTACCGAAGTTTCAAGGATCTCCAGTTCAGGGGTGGCCGCCATTTCAACTACCTGGTCTGGGCGATCCTGGCGCTGATGCTGGTAGCGGCGAGACCTCAACTGACGCTGTTCCTGCTGGCCGCCGGGTATGCCGTATCGGGCATCATCGACAAGGCCGTCAGCCTGCTTGCCAAGACGTTCGGCAAACGGGCGGCGGCCGGACCGGATCAGCCGGTATTGGAGCAAAAAGACTAAGAGGGGCGCAGAAGAGGAGTAGTAGGCGGTCCCGATGGAACCGAGAGAGCTGGCGGCGTTCGCAGCTCGGCTGCGGACCTGGTGCGAGCCAGCCCATCGGTCGCTGAACTCGCCTCGGAGCCGGACCCGTCAACCGCGCCGCGAACGAGATGAGGACGCGTGCGCGGTCATGGGCCCCGCCTGATCTGCGTGATGGATCCCGTGACGGATCCAATGAAGGGTGCCGGGCTTCACCGTTGAAGCCGGTCACTGAATCAGGGTGGTACCACGGAGCGCGAGATGCCTTCGTCCCTGAGCGGGGGAAGAAGGCTTTTTTTGTTTGGGAGGATGCTGAAACAGGTTTGAGCATCCTGACGGAGCGTGAGAGACCCTGATTGAGGGAGGAATCGGTCATGGTACGCATGATTCGGATCTTCGATACCACCCTGCGCGATGGGGAGCAGTCGCCGGGGGCGAGCATGAACCTGGAGGAGAAGGTTATGATCGCCAAGCAACTCGCGCGCCTGGGCGTCGATATCATCGAGGCGGGGTTTGCCTATAGCTCGCCCGGCGATTTCGAAGCCGTCCGGCAGGTGGCGCAGGAGGTCGAAGGGCCGACGATTTGCAGCTTGGCCAGAGCGAGGCCGGAGGACATTGACCGGGCCTGGGAGGCGCTGAAAGGCGCCCCGAAGGTTCGCATCCACACGTTTCTGTCCACCTCGGACATTCATCTCAAGCACCAGTTTCGCATGACGCGGGAAGAGGCGCTGAAACGAGCCGTGGAGATGGTCCAGCGGGCGCGGGGCTACGTGGAGGACGTGGAATTCTCCCCGATGGATGCCAGCCGGTCGGACATTGTGTATCTGTGCGAAGTTCTGGAGGCGGTCATCGGCGCGGGGGCCGGCACCGTCAACATTCCGGACACGGTCGGCTACGCCACGCCTCAGGAGTTCGGCCAGTTGATCCGGACGATCCGCCAGAAGGTGAGCCACAGCGATCGGGCGGTGATCTCCGTCCATTGCCATAATGACCTCGGCTTGGCCGTCTCTAATTCGCTCGCGGCGATTCTGGAAGGGGCCGGTCAGGTCGAATGTACGGTCAACGGCATCGGCGAGCGGGCCGGCAACGCTTCGATGGAAGAAATCGTGATGGGGCTCCGAACCCGCAAGGATTTCTACAAAGCCGACAGCCGTATCCGGACCGAAGAGATTTCGAAAACCAGCCGGCTGGTCAGCAAGATCACGGGCATGGTCGTGCAGCCGAATAAGGCGATCGTCGGCGCGAACGCGTTCGCCCATACGTCCGGCATCCACCAGGACGGGCTCCTGAAGGAAAAGAGTACCTACGAGATCATGCGGCCGGAATCGATCGGGCTGATCCAAAGCAAAATGGTCTTAGGCAAGCTGTCGGGCCGGCACGCCTTCCGCCAACGCTTGGAAGAATTGGGCTACAAGCCCTCCGACGAGGAAGTGAACCGGGCATTCGATCGGGTGAAGCGGCTTGCTGATCAGAAGAAAGAGATCTTCGAGGAAGACCTGGAAGTCATCATCTCCGAGGAGATGGCCAAAATTCCCGAGCGCTACGTCCTGAAGTCGCTGTTCGTCGAAAGCGGCACAGGGAAAGTGCCGACGGCGACCGTGGAGCTGGAGATTGACGGACGGGCTGTGACACAAACAGGCACGGGTGACGGGCCGGTGGATGCCGCCTACCGGACCATCGCGGCGATGACCGGCACCAAGAGCCGGTTGCTCACCTATATGGTCAAGGCGATCACGGGCGGGACCGATGCGCAGGGGGAGGTGTCCGTCCGCCTCGAAGAAGGGCGCAACGCGGCAATCGGCCATGGGGCCGATACGGACATCATCGTCGCCTCTGCCAAGGCCTACTTGAACGCGCTCAACAAACTGGCGTTCTGGGTCTCGAAGAGCAGTAGCCCGGACCAGAAAATTGGCCTCGTCTAGCGGGGTCTGCGGTCGTGCTGCTGGACATGGGTCAGGCGTAGCGGTGTTCATTTCACGATTGAGCGAGTGCCGGGAGTTTCTGGCAGGTGATCACACCGTTCTGCGAGAGCTGCTGCATCCCGCGAAGACCTCTGCATCGATTGGATACAGCCTGGCTCACGGCAAGCTGAACGCGGGAACCCGTTCCAAGCGGCATCGGCTCGCTTCCTCGGAAGTCTATTATTTTCTGGCCGGCAACGGGCGGTTTGCGATCGGGCACGAAGCAGTGACGGTCGGGCCCGGAACTGTGATCTACGTGCCGGCCGGCGCGATCCAGTGGGTAGAAAATACCGGGACCGCGGTTCTCGAATTCTTATGCATCGTGGACCCAGCCTGGACATCCGAAGACGAAGTGATAGTGGAGTAGTGCCGTGAAAGCCACCATTGCGGTGCTGGCCGGAGACGGGGTCGGGAAGGAGATCGTTCCCGAGGCGGTGAAGATCTTAGAGGCCGTCGGGGAGCGATTCCATCATCACTTCGAGTTCGTCTCCGGCGACGTGGGTGGGCAGGCTATCGACTCGGTCGGCGAGCCGTTGCCACGAGCTACGCTCGAGCTCGCGAAGCGGAGCGATGCGGTCCTGCTCGGCGCGGTGGGCGGGCCCAACTGGGAAGGGCTGGAGTATCGCCTCCGCCCCGAGCGTGCGCTCCTGGGGCTCCGGGAACAACTGGGGTTGTTCGCAAACCTGCGCCCAGCCAAGCTCTACCCCATGCTGGCCGATGCCTCGACGCTCAAGCGCGAGGTGGTCGAAGGGATCGATCTGCTGGTCGTGAGAGAGTTGACCGGCGGGATCTATTTCGGCAAGCCGAAGGGGATCGAAAAGATCCCAGGAGGAGAGCGGGGCATCAATACGGAGGTCTACACGACGGACGAGATCACACGCATCGCGAAGGTCGCGTTCGAAGCGGCCCGCAAGCGGAGGCGCCGGGTGACCTCCGTGGACAAGGCCAACGTGCTGGAATCATCGGAGCTTTGGCGGCGGGTGGTCATCCAGGTGCACAAGGACTATCCGGACACCGAGCTCAGCCACATGTACGTGGACAACTGCGCCATGCAACTCATCCGGTATCCGAGGCAGTTCGATGTGCTGGTGACCTCGAACCTGTTCGGCGACATCCTCAGCGATGAAGCGGCGATGCTGACTGGGTCGATCGGCATGCTCCCCTCCGCCAGCCTAGGCTCGCACACGGGACTGTATGAGCCGATCCACGGGAGCGCGCCGGACATTGCCGGACAGTCGATCGCCAACCCGATCGCCACGATCGCCTCGGCAGCCATGATGCTGGCCTACAGTTTTCATCTGGAGAAGGAGGCCGAGGCGGTCGAGCAGGCCATCGTGAAGTCCCTGGAGGACGGGTATCGGACGAAAGATATCTCGAGCCCCGGCACCACGCTGGTGGGCACAAAAGCGATGGGCGACGCAATCCTGAAGAATTTATTGAACTGAGTCACCACATGTTAATACAGGCCGCACCAGGCACCATCGTGACGATTGCGGGGACCGGAGAGCCGGGATTTGCTGGGGATGGCGGGCCGGCGGTGGGGGCCTGTCTGAACGAGCCCAAGAGCCTTACTCTGGATGACGCCGGGCACCTCTTCATTGCCGACTCGGAGAACCATGTCATCAGGCGGGTGGATCTTGAAACGGGACTCATCACCACCGTGGCGGGCCGTGCTCCTGGGGCATCATCCCGCGAGCATCCATTGGACGTCCCGGAGCGGGGGTCGGGAGAGGCGTCTGAGGAGGACCCACTGGAGGACCCGACCGCAACGACTTCGAAACCGTTCGTCCAACTGGCCGACCTGAGCGGTACCGTGCGGTTCGTGGCGGGGACGGCACCACGTGGCGGGAGGTTCCAAGGGGACGGCGGACCGGCTCGCGAGGCGACGTGCAACTTCCCGACCGCTGTCGCGGTGGATGATGACGGCAACCTGTACGTGGCCGACACGATGAACCACAGAGTCCGGAAGGTGGACGGGAAGACGGGACTGATCACGACCATTGCGGGGACGGGCCAGCAC
>JAHRHE010000238.1 GCA_020027965.1 Nitrospirota bacterium
ACTGCGGTTACTTGGCTATCCGTCTGACTGTACAATGGTACAGTTCGTGGGGACGTAGCACAGCGGGAGAGCACCTGCTTTGCACGCGGGGGGTTAGGGCTTCAAATCCCCTCGTCTCCATGTAAAAGTAGCCGCTGATAGAGACATAGGCTCGTGAGTGAGGAAGTTTAGAACCAGGGCGCAACGATTCTAATTGTTCATGTAGGGGGGATGGAGCATGGCAACTTCAAGGGAAAACTTCGCGCGCATCCGTAACCTCGTGGCTGCTTTCAACCGCCACGATGTTCCTGCATGCGCTGCACACCTTTCAGCCACCGCCACGCTGAGCCGCGGTGATGGCTTGTCACTGGAAGGCAGAGATGCGTTAGCCGCTCGTCTGCAAGACTTTCTCATTGCCTTTCCCGACGCTCGTCTCACGCCGTTTCAGATGTTGACGCCCCGATCCGATGTTGCAGTGGTCGAATGGACCCTGGAGGCAACGCATCTTGGTGCGCTGCGCTTGCCCGGCCGCTCGGAGCCGATTCCGCCGACGGGTCGGGCGGTCCGTTTTGTGGGCGCTAACCTGATCGGATTCAACGCTGCTGGAGAGATCGAGTGGAATGAAGCGCGGATTGACATCGCCACGCTGCTGACGCAAATTGGCATTTCGCCTGCTCCCTCGCCGAACTCAACTGAGATACGCGAACTCGCGGAGCGATACACTGCCGCCTGGTGCAGCGGTGACGCTCCCAGCGTGGCGGCTTTTTACGCGGAAAATGGTTCGCTCAGCGTCAACGGAGGAGCGCCCGCAGCGGGGCGAGAGGCCATAACGGCGGTAGCCCAAGGATTCATGACCGCCTTCCCGGATATGGAGGTGTTTCTAGACGACCTCCTCGTCCAAGATGACCGGGCGATCTACCGCTGGACACTCACGGGGACCAATTCAGGACCCGGAGGGACTGGCCACGAGGTTCGGATTAGTGGCTTTGAAGTGTGGCAGATTGGCAAGGATGGCCTCATTGCTCACTCACGCGGCTACTTCGACAGTGCCGCCTACCTTCGCCAGCTCGAACTCGGCGCTAAGGAGGTCAGGGAGGGAATGCGCTGATGGCTAGTTGAACTCTCCACACGCGTCGCATTTCCCAGTTCTTGTACGCGGGCGACAACGATCCATGAGGAGGTGAGCAGAAATGCAGCAGTCGGCAGAATTGCGAGAGGTACTACTGGGTTTCTATCGGGCGGTTTCAACCGGCGACATCTCATCTATCGAGCGCATGATCTCTTCTGACAATGCCGCGCTGACGATCGGGACCGACCCTCAGGAGTGGTGGAGAGGAGAAGACGTCTACCGGGCATTTAGAGAACAGCTCAAGGCGATGGGAGGCAAGATGGAGGTCAAGCCTGGGAATCCCGAGGCTTACGGACAGGGAGAAGTCGGCTGGGTAGCCGACCGACCGAGCTTCGTGCTGCCGGACGGTACTGAGACGCCGTTCCGTTTGTCGGCCGTCTTCGTGAAGGAGCGCGGAGGCTGGAAGGCGATCCAGACGCATATGTCCATCGGCGTACCAAACATTGAGTCGATGGGGAGGGAACTCCCCGTCTAGGCTTGCTCGCGCGTTACGATTCCGCCATGGCAATCCCTCGCGGCGCAACAACGTACCTCAGGTGCACCCGGGCCGGTGAGGCAAAAGATGCCACGTTCCTTTAGCGCTACCAGTTTCTCAAGCTCATCGGCTACCGATGTCGAGCCGCCCGAGCTGACAGTGCTGCGGGCGCGACGTCGTTGACTTCTCGTGGTGCTCGAACCTAAAGGAGGTTGGCCTCCGACTTCATCGCCTTGAGTTCACGCGTGGTTTCCTCTAAGGCGACAGTCAAATAGTCGGCAGCCTCGTCCCCGGCGCCATGCTCCCGCAGCAATAATGCGAGTTCTTTAGCAGTTTCCACCGTCTTCGCCTGCATCCCGCGTTCCCTGAAAGCGGTCAGCGCGTCCTTTAGTAACTTGATTGCGGACGGCGAATCTTTCTGCCGATAGTACACGCGCGCCAGAACGACCTGCGCTTCAGCAATCTCGACAGGATCGCCAGCCTGTCCCGCCGCTTGAAACGCCGACTGCGCAAAGTGCTGTGCCTCTTCCAGATCATCAAGAGCAAGATGTGTCCGTCCGATCTCAGTCAACGTAGCCGCCCGGGCCACTTCCATCTTCAGGTTGTCCATCACCCGGAGCGCATGATGGAAATGCTCCAGAGCGTCCTTGTGCTTCGCTTGCTCGTAGAGCACCTGGCCAAGATTGTGGAGGACACGTACCAGATCCGGCAGTTCTTCGGCGGATTCGAACGCATCCTTGGCTTTGAGGAGAAAGTGCGCAGCCACCTCGTATTTGCCCTTCTTGCGGTGCGCGAAGCCCAGACCCCACAGCGCGCGCCCACGCAACGCCGGATCGCGCTGGGCTACCTGAGAGTTCGCGGCCTCCTCATATCGCTGAATGGCTGATGAGAACTCCCCCAGGTACACCAACGTGCTCCCCAGTGCAATCAATGCCTCGATCCGCGCCGGATCTCGCCCCGCCTTTGCCCTTCGCAGCATGGCAAGCGACTCTTGGAGCAGTGAAGCAGCCTGCGTGAATTCACGCTGACGCAGTTTCGCCCATCCCATCAGGACAAGCGCCCGTCCCGTCCGCCAGGGATCGTTGGCCCGTTCACTCGCTTCTTTCGCTTCGACTAACTTGGCCCATGGTTTAGAGTCCCCACGGGCTTCGAGAGCAATCTGCGCTTCTTGAAGGAGTACCTCGCGCGCGGGTTCTTCCAACCCGTATGTCCTCGAGAGAAAGTTCGCGGCGGCAAGCAACTGAGAGGCTGCAGCGAAGTTCCGCCGCCGGATTGCGTCTGCACTCAGCGTCAATAGACCTCCCGCCGCTTGATCGGGAACATGTTCAGCGGATCCGAGCAGGGAGTCGATGGATACGCCCAAGCTGCTGGCGACGCGCACGAGCGATTTGACTGACGGTTGCGTTAGGTCTCGTTCCATCAAGCTAATGAAGCTCTTCGTGAGTTCCTGACCAGCGAGTTGAGCTTGTGTCAAACCACGTGACTGACGCATGCAGCCCGTCACGAAGGCCTAGACTTCTGGATCCGTGGCGAGGTTGGTAATCCCAGGCTGAGATACTATGACCAAGATCTAGTCCCATAAGCTTCCTCGATCTGGTACCTGACGGACCTAGAATCCCGCTCCGCGAACAGCCGGCTGCAGTCCCATGATCAGGGCTGCGGCTTCCCCCCGTCGGTGTACCTGTAACTTCTCGAGAATATTGTGCACGTGGTTTTTCACCGTTCGGACCTCAATCGAGAGATGTCGTGCGATCTCCTTGTTCGAAAGACCCGTGCCGATGAGTTGTCCAATCTCTCGCTCTCGAGGTGTCAAGTGAACCAACGTGGTCCTTGGCTGACGTTCTGCGGCCAGCGTTGCGACCCGTCTGAGCAACGGGGCGACGATTCGAGGCGAGTATCGCACCTCGCCCCGCGCCACGCCACTGATCGTGGCCACAAGATCATGGAGAGATCCGTCGCGCGGCACGTATCCGGCAACGCCCGCCTCTGCGCACGCGATGATTTCGTCTTCGGTCTCGGAGACCCCCAGGGCAACGGTCCTCACTCCTGAAGTGGCTTTTGCAATCCCACTGAGCAGAGGGATGCTTTCGGATTCAGTCATACGGAACAGCAGTACCTCAGGTCCTCGCTCATGGATGCGTGAGAGTGTTTCATCCAGATCTGCTGTCGTGGCCACGACGTCGATCTCCGGCTCCCGCTCAAGGATCTGGGCCAACCCCTCGCGGTAGATCCTTGTGCTGTCAACAATCAGGATGCGAATCATTTGGACCCCAGATGCATTTGCGCCTCGTAATGTGAGTTATTCCGAAGGCTAACAGAGGATCGCCGAAGATAGGTTGTAAGCTTTCGGTGATTTTCCTGGAACTTCTGTAAAATCCTGCTCGACTGATGCAATATCTGATTAAATTTTATGTTACTCCACACCTTAATACCAAACGTGTGTGCGATAGCGCTCAATCTAAAAGATTGTAGCTATTTAGCTGATGGAGTATTGCTCTTCTTTCTACAGGCTCTAGAATTAAGAGTAGAGCTACCAAACAAAACTGACGGACGCGAGTCGGGTACTGCTCAGTCCGGCCCGAACAGGAGGGATAAGGCGTGCGTATAATCCTTGTTGGCCTGGTCCTTGTGGCGGCCCTGGGTCTATTTCCAACAGCAGCGTTCCAGACGGCAGGCGACATCGTGCCGGGGGGAGATACTGCGATTCGGGTACATCGAATCGCTGGCGACATAGCACCGGGAGGGAGCTAAAACAGCCCGGCTGCGCGACTGCTCCTGAACGAACTTAGTGCCACCATGACATGATCAGTTCCAGACGAAGGTCGCGCGTGACACCGATGGGCCCCGATTGCCTCGTGATGGGTACCAGCCCTTCACGAGGTCCCTATGAACTTGTCTGATTTCTCAGTTAGTCCTTACTCGATTCGTCTCGTTCTCACTGGATGGCGCCCCGAGATGATCTAGTCCTATCTTCTGGAGATTTTTTGTATCCAACTCTCCATTTCTGAGTCCACCAAGGCCTCGATAGAATTGCTAGGGAGTGCTGAAGAAGCCCCTGCCACCGAGTTGTGCGACATCTTCAAATAGGCGGACCAACTCGACATGGAAGTGGTGGTGACGTCCATGATCAGTTGCTCGCAACGCCCGGCGTAGACACTCACATTGTGGGGAAATGACGAATGAGCTGGATTGAGCAGTTTGAAGAAGACATCGTCGCACTGCATCAGTTGCGGACAGGATGGCTGGGAAGCGAAGCGGCTGCCCTGATGGTAGAAGCACGGACGTTGTTCACGCCTCAACTCGAAGACCGTTCCCTGGATCCTGGCGATCTTGACGTCATCGCGGATAACTGGTGGAGCAGATTTCGCACGATGGAGGTTGACCTGGCAAAGGCGGAATGCGCGATTCAAAGACGGCTGGCGCCACTCTATGAACGGCTACAGCGTGCGTCTGATGAAGAGTGGGAAGCCTACGCACGAATAATAGTCCGTG
>JAHRHE010000121.1 GCA_020027965.1 Nitrospirota bacterium
CGGAGGATTCGATCCGTCGGGGCCGCCACGATCTGCCCGGACAGTTCCGCAATCGCGTCATACCACAGCCCCGCCTCGGCGTAGTCACTGACCGGATCCCTGGCACCCACATAAGCGAGATTAATGGTCATGGCTTCCAGAAAGTCAATGCGCTCGATGGTCCCACCCGCGATGAGGTTGCGTGAGGGGGATTCCGGATCCACGAGGACCGAAATGTACCACTTGTACTGGACGCCAGGCTCCAGCGTTTGTCCGAGGTCCTTCAGCCGGGTCATCTGGACGCCTGTTCGGGCCGGGGCCGGAATCCGGGTCTCCAAAATCGGCTTGATGACCCGTGTGTCCACCAGCGTGAACTCCATCGGCTGCGCTGGCACCTTGGAGAGGTACCAACACAAGGCCGGGTCTTTCTTCATGGTGAACCCGACATGGTCGGGCGCCAGCACCTGCAGCGCCACCTCGTCGCCCCCGCTCCCGCGCACCGGCCCGTCCACTCGCCCTCGCGGGGTACTGCCCTTGTGCGGCTTGTACACCGGAAGCTCGGAACTGGCCGGTTGCGGAGGCCCGGGTTGCGGACTCCCTTCGATCAGCAGGATCGGGTTCTCCACGACGCCTGCGGCCAGACCAGGTCCTGGACTCGCCAGGGCTGTCAGCATCAGCATCGCGACGATGGTCATCATGGTCGTCGGGGTGTTCATGGGGTCACCTAGTGGTGCTCAAGGGGTCCGGCTTGAGCGGGGGAGGCTCGCATTGACTGGGCAACTTGCCCCCGATCCGGCTCAAATCATACTGGGCGACGTCCGGCAGCCGGACCTGGCTCACCAGGCAGGCCCGCTGCTCGCGGAGCGACTTGTTGTTGGGCGCCGCCTCGATCTGCTCGGACACTTCCTGGATCGCGTCATACCACAGCCCGACATACGCCAGGTGGCCGACCTTATCATCCGGGCCGCCCGGCGGCTGGAAGAACAACATGCCATCGAGAGGCGGCACCAGCTCAATGGTCCCGCCCGCGATAATGCTCCCCGACGGGGACTCCGGATCCAGGATGACCGACACATACCACTTGTACTGGACACCGGGCTCCAATGTTTGTCCGAAGTCCTTGAGCCGAACAACCTGGACGCCGGGTTGGGCCGGCGCGGGGATCCGGGTCTCAATCACCGGTTTGATCCCGCGCGTATCCATCAACGTGAATTCGATCGGCTTGGCCGTCACGCTTGAGAGGTACCAGTACAAGGCCGGGTCCTTCTTGCGCGTGAACCCGACATGGTCGGGCGCCAGCACCTGCACCACCGGCGCGTCTCCCCCGCTCCCGCGCGCGGGCCCCTCAGTCCGTCCCTTCGGAATGCTGTCCCTCCGAGGCTTGTACATCGGCATGGACGACCCGCTTGGCTGCAAGGCGCCCTGGACCAGAAAGGCCGTGGCCTGCGGGGACGCTTCCAAGCCGATCGCGGAACCGGGAACCATCATCGAGATGCCCCACAGCATGAAGGTGGTCGTCGTCAAACGCCGCATGGTGTGACCCCACATCCAGGATTTCGAATTTCGAATTTGCAATTGCGAATTGTCAAGCGATGACCCCTCTTGTAACCCAATTCGAAATTCGACATTGCAAATTCGCAATTGCCTCGCGGCCCGTTGCAACCGCGAGGCATCAGAGCCAATTATTCAACAACAAGAACGGCGACCAGTAAGCCGGATGCTGATAGATCGGATCCTGCATCAGTTTCAACTGGGCCCGCTGGAGCGCCACCGCCTTGGACACCGAGCCGTCCTTGAGCTGCCGGTAGAATTCTGACACCAACTCGGTCGATGCCTGGTCGTTGATGAACCACAAGGTCGCCAGCGCGCTGCGGGCGCCGGCCCGGATGGCCACCCCTGCCAGACCCAGCGCCGCCCGGTCATCCCCCGCCGCGGTCTTGCAAGCGCTCAGCGTCAGGAGCCCGAGGGGCTGGTCCCGAAACCGGAACAGCCCGACGTAGGCATCCAGCCGGTCCATCGTTAGCTTGCTGTCGAACGTCAGGAGAAAGGTCTTCCGGCTATCGCTCTCGAACTGGCCGTGCGTGGCGATATGCATGATCGAGAAGGGGTGCGCCTTCACCTCTTTTTCGAACCGGGAGGTCACGAAGTCCTGATTCAACAACACCGTGCCGCCGTACAGGCCCCGCACCGCCGCCAGCTCCTCCGGCACGTTGGGCAACGACGGGAAGCCCTGCACCCGTTGGGAGAGTCCCGCCGAAAGGACCTGGATGTGCTCGCGGGTCAGGGCGCGCGGGTCGGTCAAGGTGAGCCCCGGTGTCGTCGCGACGGCGTACTTGTTGATCAGAAACACTTTCCCATCGTGCAAGGCCGCCATGGGAATGGTCCGCAGCGGCCCGTCCGGTACGAAGACCAGGGTATCAATGGGCGATCCGGCCAGCACCGGTTCCAGCGGCCGCATCAGCCAGTCATACATCTGTTGAGCGTGCGGCAGATATTCGACCGTGGTGCGTTTCTCCAGCCGAATGCGCAGCGTCCGGACTTCCTGAGTGATCCGCTCCGCCCCGACCGGCACGGCCACCCGCCGCATCCCCGACGGCAGGCTCACCAGGAGCTCCAGGCGATCCTGAAGCAGGATCGGATAGACCACGGCTGCCGTCTGGGAGACCGCCTCCAGGCCGGTGACCTGGGACCGGGCCGCATCCACGCAGTCATCATGGAAGTAATCCCGCAGCTCGGCCACCTTCAACAGCTCGACCGTATCGCGCGCTTCTTTCAGATATGGCTCGGCCTGCAAATAGGGTTCGGCCTGGGCCGGATCGGCCATGGTGGCGGCCCGTTGAAGCAGGAGATCCGCCAAATCGAAGTACACGCCCCCGACGCCTTCCCGGAAGGAGGCAGTCCCGGAGCCGTAGGCCATGGCCAGCTCGGGACGCACGGACTCCGCGGCGTAGACTGCGCGCCGCAGTGCGTCCAGCGCCTCGTCGGGCTTCCCCATCTTCTGCAGCACGCGCCCCGCCTGCCAATGCCACCGGAACAACGACTCCGGCGCCACCACCTGCTGCGCCAGGAAAATCGCCTGGCGGGTGAGGTTCAAGGCTTCCGGATACCGCTCCTCGGTTTCGTAGAGCCCGCCCAGTGCGCCCCAGGCGTAGGACCCGATCCGCGGATCCCCGATCGCCTCCGCCACCGATCCTGCCTCGGTGAACGCGCGATGCGCCCGTTCCATGAGGTCTGCGTGCATGTTGGGCAGGTGCGGCGAAAGCCGGTGGTAGGCCAGGCCGATCGTGATCAGGGCGAATGCCTTGTCATAGGAGGGATCGAGTTTCTGGAGGTACTCCAAGGCCCGGTCGAACTGCATCTTGGCGTCACGATAGCCCGTCTCCTGGACGAAGGCCGTGGCCGTATTCATCAGCGCTCGGACCGCCAGCGCCTGATTCCGGTCGGCTTTGGCCAGGGTAAAGCTCTCACTGAATGCCGCCAAGGCGTCCGTATGCCGTTTTTGAACCCCGGCCAGGGTGCCGAGATTGTTCAAGACCACCGCCGACAACCCGACATTATTGAGCGCTCGGGAAAGCCGAAGCGCGTCTGACAAATATCGGGCGGCCTCCTCCTCCTGTCCGGCCGCTAGATACAGGTGACCCAAGTCGGCGACAATGCGAGCCTCCCGGGTGCGGTCCCCGAGTTGCGCGGCCAGCCGCTGCGCCGATTCGAGGCTTTGCGCCGCCGACCGATACTGGGCCAGCGCGTGATAAGCCTCGGCCAGGCGTACGAGCGATTCGGCACGCTCAGACCCGTTCCCGGCTTCGCCATACAAGTCCGCGGCCCGAGTCCAACTCGCCACCGCCTGGTCGAAGGCGCCGCGCTGATAGGCCAGCGAGCCCTGCTGGAAGTGCTGCTCCGCCGAGACCGGCACGCCCGGGTCGGCCGGTATTGGGTCGGCGGCACGGATCGACCCTGCCGGCCCGCCCAGCAACAGGGCGACCAGCCCACTCGCGACGAACGTCAATCGATGATTCATGAATGTCATGGTTCTTAGTTGTCAGTGCTTAGTGCTCGGCCCTTAGCTCTCAGCCCTTAGCCCTCATCGCTCCGCGCTGTCAAACCTGCAGCCGACATCCCACACCGGAAACCGATCGCCCGTCGCACCTTGGCGGACGGACACCGCTCGGTCCGACATGGCCACTAGCACCATAGGCGTAGAGGCGATCGGCTCGTCCCCGGCCACTCCCGTCGCGCTCGTCCGATATGGCGGGCTCGTCAAAAAGCCCCCGGGCTCAGCCGGGAGCCCCTCGCGCCCGGCCATGACGAAGGTGCTCACTTGGCCACCTGCCACCCGCGCCGCACACCGCTGGGCCAAGAGCGCCGCCGCGCTCTGGAAGTTCTTTGGCAACGGAGCCAGGCTGCTGCTGAAGTTCTGCACGGGCGACTGGATGTTCACTGTGCCGCTGACGCCGAGCTGCGAGGAGGCGCTCACGACGCTGGCCGGATCTGCCAAGAAGGTCCCCGCGGTGATCGTGATATTGCCCCCCTGGCCTTGAAACGCCTGGGCGATGATCTGACTGTTCTGCAAGATGACGAACTGAGGGTCAATCGTGATATCGCCCCCGCGGGTTTCTGCTCCACCTTGCACCGAAGTGGTGATCTTGCTGTTGATCAGATGGACCATATCTGTGGCCATGAGCGTGATGCTGCCCCCGCTGGCCTGGGCAGCTTCCGTCGTGACGACGCTGTTGGTGCTCAGGAATTGGTCTCCGGCGTTGATCACGATCTCGCCCGCGTTCGCAGGTCCTGTGCTGCTAGCCGAGATGCTTGCCCCATTGCTCAAGGTGACCGACTGAGCGGCTGTGGGTACGATCTTGCCATCTTGCAGTATTGCGTTGATCATGATCGTCCCGCCGGTGGCCGAGGTCGCGCTGCCGGACGTGGCAGCCGAGAGTGTGGCCCTATTCTGCAGCGTGAAGGATTGCGCGAAGAGATTGATGCTGCCGCCGGCGCCCGTGCCCTGCGTGTCCGTGAAGATCCCGCTGCCCACCCCGTCGATGAGCACAGACTTGGCCGGGCTGGCCAGGCCCTGAATTGTGATGGTGCCGGCATTGCCTTGCCCAGAACTTTGGGCGTTCACCGTCGCACCGTTAGTCACCTGAATACTGTCACCCGCCGCCAGGTCAATACTTCCTCCAGCGCCGCTAGCTAACTGCACGCCAGATTCCTGCGCGAACGAGGACACACTGGTGCCCTCTCCAGTAAGCGTAATGTCGTCCACCGCTCTCACCGTCACCGTTCCCCCTGGCCCTGGGCCAGAGGAAACGCTCCCAATCGCGCCGCCATCCGCTACGGTCGCCGTTCGCGTATCTACGAAAATGTTTCCCCCACTTCCCTCGGCACCCGTATTGCTGCTGATGAAAGACGACCGTACAACAACCGAGTCGGCGGGCTGGTTGGCCTCGAACCCTGTGATGGTTATATTACCGCCTCGCGCTTGATCCGAACTGACATTCGCGTTAATTTCGCTAAACCCAGCCAAGTCAAGACGCCCCACGTTGAATACAATGTCCCCTGCGTCGGCTGCGCCACTGCCTGACGTTTCGGCGAAGATCTGGCTGCCCTCCATCGTCACGATCGGAGCCCTGACATGTACACCGCCGGAGCCGCCTCCAAACAGCGCGTCGCTAAAGATCTGACTGAAGAGGAGTCTGATGGTTCCGGTCTCGCCGACGCGAAGCGTGACATCGCCGCCCCCACCACCCAAGAAGGATTGGGTAAAAATTGCCGACCCGGTCAGGGAAATCTCGTCATTGGCATCGATAATCACAGATCCGCCTGGCCCGGCAGGAGCGCCAGGATCTCCGATGGCCCCTGTGATTAACGCCGAACTTGTTGCGACGAATTTTCCCCCGCGGATGACGATGGGCCCTCCACTGCCATCCCCGAACGACGGATCACCTGCGGTCGAGATGAGGGTGCCTTCGTCAAGTGCCACCGTTCCGAGAACCGTCCCCGGTGTTGGTTCTCCCGTGCCGGCCAGGACTTCGCCTGCTCCGGCGACGCTCGTGAGCTGGATCCGCCTGCCCGGGGCCGTCACGGTGCTCGGCGCACCGGACTCTGGATCGGAACCAAGACGAATGTTTCCACCAACGAAAGCGACTTTCTGGCCCAGGGGTTCGCCCGTTACGGGATCCGTTGGCATGGCACCTTGGACATTGAGCCCATGGATGGTAATGTCTGCGAAGTTAGGTCCGAGGAACCCGAACGCCGCCACGGGCGCACTCGTCAGCAGCTTGTCCTGCACCGGATCGGGGATGGCACTGAACCGCACACCATCCGTCAACCGCAGATAGTCGGCCGTGGTCACGTACAACGATCCCTTGATATCCAGCGTCGCGCCGGACCCAAAGAGCACCCCGGCCGGATTGAGTAAAAACAGGTTCGAGTTGCCGAAGTCGGTCGTCCGTATCGTCCCATAAATCTGCGAGATGTTGCCGCCCGTGACTCGGCCGATAATGTTCTCTGTGGCAAGGCCGGCGGGGAACGCATTGCCGGCCAGATCAACCGATCCCTGGTTCAGGAAGTTGGCCACGTGTGCGCTATTGGGGCCGAGATCGAATTGGCCGAAGCTGTGAAACAAGTTCTGCCCGCCACCCGGTCGCGTTCCACCGGTGATATCGGTGAGCGTCTCGGCCCCGACGACGCGTGGAAGAGCCACCTGGGTGTTCAGCCCCGAGCCGGTGATGTTCGTCGTCACCTGCGCGTGCCCGATCCATGAAAAGCACGCTATGCACGCCAAGACCCAACCACTGAAGAGAAGCAGGAGCCTGAGTCGACTTGCTAAACACTTACGCGAGTGGTCCGATCTCACCATCTGGAATCCCCCTAAAACACTGTCAGCGCTGCCTCCTTAATTCTACGACGCCGCGATTTCAGAAAATTTCCTTTGGAAGGTCTATCCCCGCCGCCATCGCACACCCCGGATTCGCGCCGGTAGCACCAGGCTTAATAGTCTTTTCTGCATGTCTCAAAGGTCCGCTTTCCAGGTGCAGCGACGCCTCTACAATGGTGTGAAACAAGATCCCAGTCTGAGGACATTCTTCAAGAGGACTACCAAGGCGCTGCTCGACCCACCATAGCTTTCCACTTGCTAAACACTAGCAGTTGGGAGCAGCCGGCCCATTTGGATCCGAGCACTGATACAGTCTCGAGTTTCCAGAAATCCAGGTGCCCACTTTGGCCCGGACCCTGTAGGTCCGCCACGGCCCCCGATCCGCTGGTATGGTCACCGACGTAGTGGTTGGTGGTGGGGACCCTTGAAGATTATTGTAAATGAGGTAGGGCCACTTGGACTGATCCCAAAGCTCGTATTCGGTCGCATTTTGAGTAGCCGTCCAAATGAATTGGGCCGCGGAGCCAAGAGTGATCGCGGGTGTTGATGGATTAGTGATCTGTGGGGCCTGGGCCATTGTCTCTTTAAAAGTAACCGTCCCACACAGTAACACTGCAAGTGATAGAGACAGAACTCCGTACAAGTAGCGTTTCCTTCGCATGTCTCCCTCCCTCACGTTCTTATTACCAACGACCACAGCTCTGGAGGGGCTCCAGGTCCGGGTCTCATGAGTTGAAGATCCGCCGGACTCATATCCACGTTCCCTCGAGACGTTGGTCCGGTCCCCCTCGATAGCAATGGCCCAGCTCAACCTCTTCAACTTTTCAGGTTGGGTCTACATCACCGGGCCGAACACAGTCCTCGCCTTCACAAAAGAAATAAGTTTGTGCAACAGGAACCTGATCCCCCCCACTCAGCACAGCTATCACGTCTAATATGATGTAGGGTTCCTTTGGCTCACGCAGGCCAAGCTTTTCCCTATACTCCTTGAGTCCTGGCGTTTGTTTCACCAGTGACGATGGCTTCTTATCTTTCAGTGCGAGTTGGTTTTTGTTGATCAAGGTCCACTGTATTGATCGACCAAAGACAATTGTCTTAACGCCACCGGGCTCCTGCTGCAGGAGATAGTAATTGGCGCCTGGAACGTCATCCCAGGCTACTCTAACTGTGACACCGGCATTCAGCGTACCGCCCCGCTCAATTTCCTTGCCGTTTGAATCGAAGACCTTCACGCCAAATGGCTTGGCCTCGCTCGGCAAACGTGACTGCCCATCGCAACCAAGAGCCGCCACCACAATCAGGCCTGCCAACACAAGAAAAACAAGCTGTCTTAATGTGCACCCGTTGCCCATTTCAGTCCTCCTCTCCTTATCATCAGACCTCGAGATCCTGGCCGCAGTGAGCAAGCGAGATCCGAGTAAAACGACCGCCACGTGACTTCCAATCGTGACCAGCTGGCTTGGAAGGGGATTAAGGGGACATTCTTGTTTTTCGGAGGATCCCCAGCGTCCGAACAGGTCGCCTTCTGGTTCACCTGCTAGCGTCTGTCGAGAGCGCGAAACCTGAGCTGAAGAAATAGCCCATGTGGCCTCATGAGGCCGACCGGACCCGCGCAGGGATGGCAGAGCGAGGGTGGGAATACGTCCTAGGCTTGCGCAACCCTGAGCAGCCATTGGGTCGAACTGAAAGTAGAAGAAATGGGGTCGGCGATAAGAAAAGGGGTCGGGCGATAAGAAAAGGGGTCGGGATGAGCTAGCCCGGGTTTGACGGACACCTCAAAAGGGGGCACGATACCCCCCCCCAGGAGGTGCCTCATGGGCCAGCGTCGCCGGTTCACC
>JAHRHE010000122.1 GCA_020027965.1 Nitrospirota bacterium
ATCGACCGATTCTGTCGTGAACACGCAGCGTTCCGACGCGAGCCCATCGGACCCTGGCTTCCGGCGGCAGGCCAGGGTCTCCTGACCGCCCAGGGGGACCTCTCCACGCTCTCCGCACCTGAGTCGATGGATGGATTCTTCGCTGCCCGGCTGCGAAAGGCGGACCGTTGATGACTCGCTCGAACGTGCGCATCGCGCCCTCCATCCTGTCCGCGGATTTCGCGCGCCTCTCCGACGAGATTGCCCGCGTGGAGCGGGCTGGAGCCGATCTTCTCCACATCGATGTGATGGACGGGCACTTTGTGCCGAATCTCACCGTGGGACCGCCGATCGTGGAGGCGCTCCGCAAGGTGACGAAGCTCCCGCTTGATGTCCATCTGATGATCACCAATCCGGACGCCTTCATCCCGGAGTTTGCGAGCGCGGGCGCCGACTATCTGACGGTCCATGTCGAGACCTGTCCGCACCTGCATCGGACCGTCCAGTCCATCAAAGAGCGCGGCATTAAGGCGGGGGTGACTCTCAATCCCGCCACCCCACTCGACGCGATCGAAGAGATTCTCAGGGACGTGGATCTGCTGCTCGTCATGTCCGTGAATCCGGGATTCGGCGGCCAGCACTTCATCGCCTCGGTGCTCGACAAAATCGCTCGCGCTCGCCAGCTCATCGACCGCACGCGCAGCCGCGCCGCCCTCGAGGTGGACGGCGGCGTCAAGGTGGAGAACGCCGCCCAGATCATCAGGGCGGGCGCCGACATCCTGGTCTCTGGCTCGGCCATCTTCTCCAGCCCTGATTACGGCGCGACGATCAAGGCGATGCGGCACGCCGCCCAGGCCCCGCGCAAAGCACTGCGGAATTCCGCCGTGGCCGCCCGGCGCTAGCGAGGCATGGCAGATACCGCTTCCATCATCGACAGCCTGCACCCCTTGGAGATCAAGGTGCTGGCGGCGCTCGGCCGCCAGCTCGCCGGCCCCTCCCCATCGTCCCTCCAGGAAGAGCAGCTCGCGAAGGCCGCCGAGCTGGAGGCTTCCCAGCTCAGCATGGCCGTGGAGTGGCTGCTGACGAAATCGCTCATCCGGGTGGAGACCGAAAAAGTCGTCCCGATCGTCTCGCTGACCAAGGTCGGCGAGCTCTACTTCGAAAAGTACTCTCCCGCGGAGCGCATCATCTCCGCCTTACGGCAGGCTGCGCAGGCCGACAAGCGCCTCACGATTCAGGACATCCAGGCCCGTGAGGGCATCGAGCCCGCCGACATGAGCGGGGCGATCGGCTCCCTCAAGAAAGAAGGCTCGATCCGCATCGCGCCCGGGGGCGGCGTCGAGGCGACGGGGACGCCGAGTCGCCTCGCGGAATCGCTGCGCGCAATCCTGCAGCAGTTGCGCGGTTCGCCGCGGGAGCTGCAGGCGTTTGCGGAGCCCATGCGCCACGTGATCCAGCAACATGCCGTGAAGCGCGGGAACCCCCATGAACCCTTTCGGATCGACGACCGCGTGGAACGGTGGTACGCGTTGACCCCGGACGGGGAGCAGGTCGCCCGCCTCATTGCGCAGCAGGAGGTCGGCCAAGAAGTCTCGCAGCTCACGCCGGAGCTGCTGAAGGATGGAGCCTGGCGCGGGAAGCGGTTCAGAAAATACACCATCAGCTTGCGACCGCCTCGGGTCGCCGCCGGCAAGCGGCATCCCTACCGCGAGTTTCTGGATATGGTCAAGCGCAAGCTGGTGAGCTTGGGATTCCAGGAGATGCGGGGCCCCCTGGTCGAGAGCGAGTTCTGGAATATGGATGCGCTCTATATGCCCCAGTTCCATCCTGCCCGGGCCATCCATGACGTATATTTCGTGAAGGAGCCGACCCACGCTCGGGCCATCGCTGAGCCTTACCTGTCCAATGTCGCGGCCGCACACCGGAATGGTGCAGGCACCGGCTCCACCGGATGGGGCTACGAGTACGATCTGCACCGGGCGCGCCGGCTGGTCCTGCGGAGCCAAGGCACCGCGGTCTCGGCCCGCACGTTGGCTTCGGGCCCGCAGGTGCCCGGGAAGTATTTTTCGATCGCGCGCTGCTTCCGCTACGACCAGGTGGACGCCACCCACGCCACGGATTTCTTTCAGGTGGAGGGCATCATGCTGGGTCCGGACATCACCTTCCGCACCCTGCTGGGGCTCCTGGACCTCTTCGCGCGGGAAGTTGCCCAGGCCAGGGACCTGCGCTTCACGCCGGCCTATTTCCCCTTCACGGAGCCGTCGGTGGAGCTGCACGTGCGCCATCCTCGCCTGGGCTGGATGGAGCTCGGCGGGGCCGGCCTCTTCCGCCCGGAGGTGACTCAGCCGCTTGGGGTCGATGTCCCGGTCATCGCATGGGGATTGGGTCTCGACCGCATGGCGATGGTCGCGCTGGGGATCCAGGATATCCGCGACCTCTTTACCGCCGATCTGGAGCTGGTTCGAACCACCCGCGGCCGGTTCTAAGAGACCGTGACGCGTGATGCCCTTCGACCCCTCGACGGAGCTCGGGGTGGTGAGCCTGTCCCTCGGCTGAGCGCGGGACCCTGAGCGTGTCGATGGGTCGAACCACAGGGCTCAGGGCAGGCGTTAGGGGTGAGTGGGGAGGACCAGAGGCGGCGACCTCTAGACAACAACCGGCTAACGCGTCACGCGTCACGATGTTCTGAAGATGCCGACGATTTCGATCAACCGGAAGGACTTCGAGCAACTCCTCGGTCAGCCGACGACCACCGAGGAGCTAGACGTTCTGCTCGCCCTGGTGAAGGGCGAGGTGAAGGACCGGCATGCGGAGACCGGAGAGTTGCGGGTCGAGTTGCAGGACGGCAACCGGCCCGATCTGTGGTCCTGTGAAGGTATCGCGCGGCAGCTCCGGATCAAGCTCAAGGGCGGTGCCTCCGCGTATCGCTTCTTCAAGCCCTCGACCCACCCCAAGCACCGTGTGGATGTCGCTCCGGGAATGGAGCGCGTGCGGCCCTTCATCGCCGCCTGTACGGCCGTCGGGTACCCGGTGACGGAAGAGGGACTTGTCCAGCTCATTCAGACCCTGGAGAAGCTCGCCGAGCTCTTCGGACGGAAGCGCCGGACCGTTTCAATCGGACTCTACCGGCTCCCGCAGATCGTCTTCCCCGTGACCTACACGCTGGCCAAACCGGAAGAAGCGCGCTTTACCCCCTTGGGTTTTGAGGAACCCCTGTCGCTGGCCGAGATCCTGGCCAGACATCCGAAGGGGATGGAGTATGGAGCGATCCTCGCCGGCCACGAGCGACTGCCGTTGTTACGGGACAAGGACGGCCGGATCCTCTCGCTGCCGCCAATCATCAACAGCCGGGAAGTCGGCGAAGTCCAGGTCGGTGACCGAGAGCTGTTCGTGGAGGTCACCGGCACCGACCTGCGGATGGTGATCCTGACGCTCAATATCCTGGCCGTGAATCTCGCCGACCGCGGGGCGACCATCGGTGCGGTGGAGGTTCAGTATCCCTACGCGACCGACCTGGGCGAGATCCTCCACACGCCGCTCGATTTCGGGAAGCCCCGATCCATTCCGATCAAGACCATCGAGGCGGCCCTGGGTCAGACGCTGGGCGCCAAGGCCATCCGCCTAGCCCTGACAGGCTATGGCTATGAAGCCAGAGCCTCGCGGGACAAAGTATCGGTCAAACTCCCGCCGTACCGAAACGACGTGATGCACGACGCGGACGTGGTGGAGGACGTGGCGATCAGCTCCGGGTACAGCCAGTTCGCGCCGGTCATGCCCTCGGCCTTCACCGTCGGCGGCCTTTCGAGACTGGAGGAGCTGTCGGACCGGATCCGCGAGCTGATGGTGGGATACGGGTACCAGGAGATGATCTCGAACATCATGGCCTCCCGGCAAGAGCTGGTCAGTCGCATGCGCCTCACTGGCACCGAGTGGGACCGGATCGTCGAGGTGGACAATCCCGTCTCCCAGACCTTCTCCTGTCTTCGGCAGTGGATCATCCCCTGCCTGCTTCGCGTGGAGGCTGCGTCCGCCCGGGCTTTCTATCCCCACCGGATCTTCGAGGTCGGAGAGGTGGAGATTCCGGACCCCGCGCACGATACGGGTTCCCGCACGGTCCTCTCCCTGGGGGCACTGCTTGCCCACGCAAGCGCGAGCTTCTCCGAGATCCAGTCCTGCCTGGACCTCCTGTTCTTTTACCTGGAGTGTCCGTATACCCTGGAGCCGATCAACCATCCGTCGTTCCTGGAGGGCCGGGCCGGACGGGTCGTCTCAGAGGGACGGTCGCTCGGGCTGATCGGGGAACTGCACCCGGAAGTGCTCGAGTTGTGGCAGGTCGGTATGCCGAGCGTAGTCTTTGAGCTGGAAGTGGACCGGCTCGCAGAATGGAAGTGATCCGTGATGAGTGATGCGTGATCGGCAAGAGGAGTGATTCGATTTCCTCATCACCCATCACACATAACACATCACGCGGGAGAGAGCTGCTGCTTGGCGATCGCCGCCAACTGGTCGAAGCCGGCGGGATCCTTGATGGCCATGTCGGACAGGACCTTCCGGTCCAGCAGAATGTTGGCCTTCTTCAGGGCATTGATCATGCGGCTGTAGGTCAGGCCATGGAGCCTGGCTGCCGCGCTGATCCGGGTGATCCACAGCCTCCGGAAATTCCGCTTCCGCTTCCGTCGCTCCACGTAGGCATACGTCTGGCCCTTGTCCACCGACTCGGTGGCGCTCCGGAATAGCCGGCTCTTGGCGCCATACTGGCCTTTGGCGAGCTTGAGGCGCTTCTTTCTCCTGTGTCTCCTTTTACGCGTGGCATGATAACTCCTTATGGCGCGAGGTGCGAGGCGAGGGGCTCGAGGGGTCTCCCACCCATCACCTCGTACCGCTTGCCTTGCACCCCGTTACGTTGGATACGGCATCAAGCGGCGGATCGCAAGGGTCTGCGTGGCATCGACCATCGGCGACCCTTTGAGCCGGCGCTTTCGATCCCGGGCTTTGCTGGTCAGGATATGCCGCCGTCCGGCCTTGCGCCTCACCAGTTTGCCGCTGCCCGTGCGGGCGAATCGCTTGCTGGCCCCGCTGTGATTCTTCAGCTTGAACTTCGCCATTCTGCTCACTCCTTGCACGGCTCTACGCTCTCACCCCTTAGCGATTAGCCCTAGGCTCTTAGCTTTTCGGCGCCACGATCATGATGAGGCTTCGGCCCTCCATGCGCGGCGCGTATTCGACCGTCCCGGAGTCGGCCACCCGCTCGATGACCGTGCTCATCACTGCGCGCCCAAGTTCCTGATTGGCCATCTCCCTGCCGCGAAACGTGACCGTGACCTTGGTCTTGTTGCCTTCCGCCAGGAAGCCCTTGATCTGCCGGATTTTAATCTCCAGATCATGCTTGTCCGTGCGCGGCCGCAGCTTGATCTCTTTCACTTGAATGGATTTCTGGTGTCGCCGGCTCTGGTGTTCCTTCTTACTCAGCTCATATTTGTATTTCCCGTAGTCCATGATCCGGCAGACAGGAGGCTGCGAGGTCGGGGCCACCTCCACCAGGTCATAGCCCTGCTCCTGCGCCTTCCGGAAGGCTTCCGGTGTCGGCAGGATCCCCAACTGCTCACCCTCGGGTCCGATCACACGCACTTCCCGGATCCGGATTTCGCGATTGACGCGTAACTTCGGGACGATACGACACCTCCTAGGGAGCAGGTTGCCGGGCCGGCGTCGCTTTGGCGACGTCAGCCCGGATGAGATCGATGACCGCGGCCGGGGACATGGCGCCCAGGTCCGCGCCGCTTCGGCCCCGAACCGACACCGTGCCCCCTTGCATCTCGCGTTCTCCGACCACCAGCATATAGGGGACTTTGGCCTTCTCCGCCTCCCGAACCTTGAACCCGACCTTCTCGTTCCGCAGGTCGCCCTCGGCGCGACAGCCCGCGCCTCTGAGCTGCCCCACGACCGCCTCGGCATACTCCCGCTGCTTGTCGGTGATAGAGAGCACCCTGGCCTGCACCGGAGCCAGCCACGTTGGAAAGGCGCCGGCATAGTGCTCGATGAGGATGCCGAAGAAGCGCTCGATCGAGCCCAGGAGGGCGCGATGGATCATGATCGGCTGATGGGCCTTGCCGTCCTCGCCGGTGTACGCCAGGCCGAAGCGTTCCGGGTTGTTGAAGTCGATCTGGATCGTGGAACATTGCCAGGCGCGACCCAGGACATCCTTGATCTTGATGTCAATCTTTGGCCCGTAAAAAACGCCCTCCCCCGGATCGATCTGGTGGCGGACCCCTCGCCCGTTCAGCGCCGCCACGAGCGCCTGCGTGGCCTGCGCCCAGTTCTCGGCCGAGCCGACCGCTTTCTCGGGCTTCGTGGACACGAACACTTCGAACTCAGAGAAGCCGAACGTCCGCAGCATCAAGAACGTGAAGTCGAGGACCCGACTGACTTCTGTTTCAAGCTGATCGGGCCGGCAGAACAGATGGGCGTCGTCCTGGGTGAATCCCCGGACTCGCAACAGGCCGTGCAGGACTCCGGTGCGCTCGTACCGATACACCGTGCCGAGCTCCCCATAGCGAATCGGCAAGTCCCGGTAGCTCCGGAGATGCGACTTGTAGATCATGATGTGGAACGGGCAGTTCATGGGCTTGAGCTGGTACTCGCTGGCTTCCACCTTCATGGGGACGAACATATTGTCCCGGTAGTAGTCCACGTGCCCGCTCGTCTTCCAGAGATCCAGCCGGGCCACGTGCGGCGAGTACACCAACTCATAGCCCGCCTGCAGATGCTGCTCGCGCCAGAAATTTTCGATCAGCAGACGGATCATCGCCCCCTTCGGGTGCCACAAGACCAGGCCGGGACCGATCTCGTCCTGGATGGTGATCAGATCCAACTCCTTGCCCAGCTTGCGGTGGTCGCGCCGCTTGATCTCTTCGAGCTTCGCCAGGTGGGCATCCAGGGCCGCCTGCGTGGGAAACGAGGTGCCATAGATACGCTGCAGCATCGCGTTTCGCTCGTCGCCGCGCCAGTAGGCCCCGGCGCCGGACAGAAGCTTGATGGCGGCCACCCGTCCGGTCGAAGGCACATGCGGGCCTCGGCACAGGTCGATGAAGTCGCCCTGACTGTACAGCGAGGCGGTCTCGTCATTGATTGACTCGAGGATCTCCACTTTATACTTCTCGCCGCGCTCCCTGAAGAACCGAATCGCCTCCTGCCGTGGCATCTCCATACGCTTAAACGGGTGGTTGGCTTTCTGAATGTCGTGGACGCGCGCCTCGATCTTTTCAAGATCGTCGGGCGTGAACGGACGCTCGAAGCCGAAGTCGTAGTAGAAGCCTTCCTCAATGGCGGGACCGATCGCCAGTTGTGCGGATGGAAAGAGTTCCTTCACCGCCTGGGCCATGATGTGGGTGCTGCTGTGCCGATACACTTCTTTCCCAAGGGGCGACTCGAAGGTAATGGGCTCCAGCGAGGCATCTTCCCTGAGGGCGGTCGCCAGGTCCGTCGGCACACCGTTCACCCGGACGGCGAGCACCTCGCGCGGCAAAGACCCGCCAGGACCCGTGAGCGCGTCCCCCGCGGCGGTTGCCTCCGGCACACGCCGGCTGGTGCCGTCAGGCAACGTGACTTGAATGTGTCGAGCGCCACTGGCCATCGGTCCTGCTTCCCGCGTTCTTCTGCCCCTCAGGTGCTCGCAACGGCCGGGTGCAGACGCGACGCACCGCCTGGGTCGAACGGGCTCGCCATGAAAATAAGAAAGGCATCACAACCAGCGCCGGAGCGTCGAGGAGAATCACCATGCTGCCGCGGCTAGCGATGCAAGACCGTCACCGGCGTGCGCATCACCCGGGGTGCGAACTCAGGCACCGGAGGTCTGAAGAAACCCTCGACGTACCTCAGAATACGCCCCCGGTTTGCTCAGGCCCCGGTCCCCGCTCCTGCGGGTGATGCATCTGGCCTTGTCTCCTGTGCCTTGCGACGAAGGGATTCTCTAGCGGGCTCTTCGCGGTTCGATGCCCTCAACGTGATGGTAGGCGCGGGCGGTCTTGAACCGCCGACCTCTACCGTGTCAAGGTAGCGCTCTCCCCCTGAGCTACGCGCCTAACGTCCGCCGCCATGCTAATATAGGCTCACCAAACGTGTCAAGGAGATCACCCCCGCCGCCGATTGGCCAGCCGAGTCCTCATCCGAACAGACCTCACCACCCGCACGCCGGCAGCCCGACGGTCTGAGGCCGCTCGGACGGGCTCGGGATCAGGCCCGCTCAGCCTTCTCTCGTTTGACTGGAATGCGGAGTTCCGCGATTCTCTTCCGCAGGGTATTGCGGTTCATGCCGAGCAAGTGCGAGGCTTGAATTTGGTTTCCGTTGGTCTCTTTGAGGGCAAGGGCGATCAGCGGCCGTTCGACCGCCTTGATCAGCATCGGATGGAGGTTTCGCGCGGAGCTGTTCTTCATCCCTTTCACGAAATCGCCGAGTTTGGACTCGATGTAGTCCTCCAGACAGAAGTCCTGGCCGGCCGCGTTCGATGGCCGCCCGTTCTGGCTTCCCAGCGCTTGCATCATCCCGGTCACATTGCGAAGGGCGACGCGCGAGCCCATGAGGATAAAGGTGCGCAACGGGTCGACGGTCCGCTGCACCTCGGCGAGGTCTTGGAGCGCGCCGCGTTTGGTTTCGACGATGACGCCGTCAAACGAGCGCTTCGCCGCGACCCGCGGGACGGAGGCCAGGTCCTTCGCGACAGTAATCGCGATCTCTTTCAGGTCCTGCTTGAGCTGCGCTTGAAGTTCCGGGTCGGCACTCACCAGCAGAAGACTGAGGACGGAGGCGCGCATAGCTTATGAAGACACCACCGAGGACGAACAGGAAAGAAAAATGAGGCGCGATTATCCCGCGACGGCCGGACGATGTCAACCAGAAAATCGTAGCGACAATTTTTTGCTACTCTGCAACCGCGGTGCCACGCGATCGGGAGCGCTCCCAGGGGAGTCATGGTGGGATTCTTGGTGTATGTAATTGAGGACACGGCCGGCCGCTTCTCAAGCTGAGGAAATCGCGGGGCAGGGCGCTCTTCTGTTCAGTCCCCCAGCAGTTCGTCGACCTGACGCAAGAGCGCGTCACGGGTGAAGGGTTTCTGAAGGAACGCGCTCCGCTCTTGCAGGGTGCCCTCCCGGGCACCCTGGAGCACGCCCCGGCAGGCGAGCGCATGCTCCGGGTACCCGGACAAGTAGAGAAGTTTCATCTGCGGCCGGTCCCGCCCAAGCTTCTCCGCGAGCTCCCGCCCGCTCATCCCCGGCAAGACCGTGTCGGCCACCAGCAGGTGGATGGGACCGATGTGCCCGCGGCCGATGACGAACGCCTCGTCGCCATCCCGTGCGGTCAGAACGAGATAGCCGTTTGCCTGGAGCAGCTCGCTGATGAAGTTGCGGCCTTGGTCGTCGTCGTCCACCAGAAGGATCGTTTCGGATCCTCCGCGGGCCTCCACGCGGTCGATCGTCCGCTGGTCGACCGGCCGATTTTTCTCGATCCGAGGGAAATAGATCATGAAGGTGGCGCCGAGCCCCGGCTCGCTGTACACCCAGATATGGCCGCCGCTCTGCTTCACGATCCCATACACGGTGGACAGCCCGAGCCCTGTCCCCTTCCCTTCTTCCTTGGTCGTGAAGAAGGGCTCGAAGAGGCGGGCCCGGGTGACGGCATCCATTCCGCAGCCGGTATCGGTGACCGCGAGCAACACGTAGGGGCCAGGCTCGACCTCCAAGTGAAGGCTGGCGTAGGCCGCGTCCAGCTCCACGTCCGCGGTTTCGATCGTCACCTTTCCGCCATGGGGCATGGCATCCCGGGCATTGACGACCAGATTCAGGATGACCTGCTCCAGTTGTCCCTGATCGGCTTTGACGTGGCCGCGCAGTGAGCCTGGGACCGTGTTGAGCTCGACGTCTTCGCCGATCAGCCGCCGCAGCATCTGCTCCGTATCCGTCACCACGTGGTTCAGGTCCAGCAGTTGAGGCTGCAACACCTGCCGGCGGCTGAAGGTCAAGAGCTGTCCGGTCAGGCCTGCGGCTCGGTCTCCCGCTTTCTTGACCTCCTGGATCGGACCGCGGAGCGGATCGTTCGGCCCGAGACGACTGAGGGCGAGCTCGCTGTACCCTGTGACGATGGTGAGCAAATTATTGAAGTCATGGGCGATCCCGCCAGCCAGCTTGCCGATCGCTTCCATCTTCTGTGTCTGGCGCAGTTGCTCTTCCACCTGACGCAGCGATATCTCGGCGCGCTTCAATTCCCGTCGTCCTTCGGCTTCGCGCAACTCGCGCTCGACGGCCGGGACCAGCCGCGCCAGGTTGTCCTTCATGAGGTAGTCGCGCGCCCCCGCCTTCATTGCGGCCACGGCTGTTTCCTCTCCGCTCGTCGCCGACACGATGATGACCGGCAGGTCCAGTCCTCGTTGGTGGATCAGAGCCAAGACGTCGGAGGCCTTCAGCTGGGGCATGGACCAGTCGGCCAGCACGAGGTCCCAGGCCTCATGCGCCAGCGCAGCTTTCAGCGCCTCGAGCGTCTCGACGCGTTCAATAGCTGGATCGAAGCCGCCTTGGGTCAAGTCGTCGACCAGAAGGGCGGCATCCTTCTCGGAATGCTCGACGAGCAGGACGCGTAGCGGTGTCAGCATGTCAACTCCGGCTCCCGTTTCAGCTTTCTCGCGCGTGCTGTGTTCCGACTGTCAAGGGAGGCATCGAGCGTCCACGGCTGCCGTGCCGAGAAGACCCCGCATGAGGCCTTCTCTGGAGAGTCACTGATGCCCGTTTCCACACCCGAGATCCGGTTCACCGGGCAGATCAGTGAGGGTCACGCCCGGATCGACTGTGCCGGGGGCCCAGCCGAACAGGGTGTCTGACCGGAGAAGGACCGGATGGGGAGGGAAAGCGAGACTACCGTTAACTATGTCGGCTGGCGAGCTAATTGACTTGACAATGAAGGGGGAGACCCTGTATACAGAGTAGCACGGATTTCAATTCCCATCGGAATAGTAAACATTGCCATGAAAGTCTCTAGCAAGGCAACCTACGGCATCTTGGCCGCATTGGACCTGGCCCTTCATAACGGTACCAGCCCGGTCCAAGCCAAGTCCATTGCGCGCCGGCAGGCGATCCCAGGCCGATTCCTCGAACAGGTACTCCATGCGATGAAACATGCAGGATTGGTAGACGGGTTGCGAGGCGCGCAAGGCGGCTATGTCCTGAACAAGCGCCCTGCGGACATTTCGCTGGCCGAAATTGTGGAGGCGCTGGACGGTCCACTCTCCCAACCCGCGCATCGCCACACCGCACGCGCGAGTCGCGACCGAACCAAGCCTGAGTCGTTGCTTGCCACCGTGTGGGAACAAGTCCGGCAGGCGGAACTCAACGTGCTGAGCGCGGTCACGCTGAAGGAACTGGCGGAACGCCATCAGGAGCTCGAGCGGGAGCGGACCTTGATGTACCACATCTGACGGAATGACGATTGTCGGATTGACGATTGAAGGATTGATTGATCGCCAATTTTCAATGACCCAATCGGCCATGGAGACATTCTTATGAGCACATCCCGGACCGCTCATTCCATTGAGATCCAAACCATGCCGATCCCGCCCGAGATTCTGGAGGAAATCGAATCCTTCGAGCACGAGGTCGAGCGGTTGAGCGCGGGCGAAGTGTCGGCGGATCTTTTCAAGCCCTTCCGCCTCCAGCATGGGATCTATGGGCAGCGCCAGCCCGGCGTCCAAATGGTGCGGATCAAGATCCCCTTCGGAGGGCTCACGGCCAACCAGCTTCGCCGCATCGCCGAGCTCGCCGACACGTTGGCCACCGGGGTCGGTCATGTCACGACACGCCAGGACATCCAGCTCCATTTCGTGCTGCTGAACGATGTCGGCACCATCATGCGCCGGCTGGCCGAGGTGGGCGTCACCACCCGAGAGGCTTGCGCCAACACCGTCCGGAATGTGACCGCCTGCCACTTGGCGGGGGTCTGCCAAGGCGAGGTGTTCGATGTGACGCCATACGCCAAGACGGTCGCGCTGCACCTGCTCCGCAACCCGTTGAACCAGAGCCTCCCGAGAAAGTTCAAAATCGCCTTCTCCGGCTGCCGCCATGATTGCGCGCTGACCCCCATTCACGACATCGGCCTTCTGGCCTCCCGGCGCGAGGATGGGACGATCGGGTTCCGGATGTCGGTGGGCGGCGGGTTGGGGTCAGCGCCCCGCATCGGCCAGGTCCTGCGAGAGTTCGTCACGATGGACGAACTGATTCCCACGATCGAGGCGGTCATCAAGGTGTTCGACACCCTCGGCAACCGCAAGAACCGGAACAAGGCTCGAATGAAGTTCGTGATCGAAAAGCTGGGCTTCGAAGAATTCACGCGGCGCTGGGAAGCGGCCTACGTCGCGATGGGACATGCCCGTCCGGACCGGGCACCGATCCGCTTGCTCTCTCACCAAGATGAGCCGGTCCCGCTCATCATGCCGACCCCGACGTCATCTCATCGCGAGCAGGGCAGGGGGACCAGGATCACGGGAGGAAATGGAGACGGGAACGGACAGGGCACGCTGCCGGAGTCCGCGTACCAGATGTGGATGCGGACGAATGTGATCCGTCAAAAACAGCCCGGCTACGCGGCCGTGGTCATCAAGTTGCAGATGGGGGACATCACGGCGTCGCAGATGAACGTCGTGGCCGATCTGGCGGAGACCTATGCCAACGGCAACCTCCGGACTACCATCAATCAGAACCTGATCATCCGGTGGGTGCCTGAGTCCAGGCTGGAAGACCTGTACGCTGAGCTGGTTTCACACGGCCTGGCCGATCCCGGTGCCGAGCTGGTCGAGGACATTATCGCCTGCCCGGGGACCGATACGTGTGGATTGGGCATCACCTCCTCCAAGGGGTTGGCGCGCGCGATGGCGGAGATCTTCCCGCCTGGCCGTGTGCCGAAGGACCTCACGGGGGTCAGCGTCAAGATCAGCGGGTGCCATAACGCCTGCGCCCAGCACCACATCGCGACCGTTGGCCTGCATGGCGTGGGAAAGCGCCTGGGCGAGCATGTCGCGCCCTTCTATGAGCTGCACCTGGGTGGCCAGGCCAATGGGAGCGCGAAAATCGGCCAGATGACGGTCAAGCTGCCGGCCAAGAAGGTTCCAGAGGCTATTTCGCACTTGCTCAGCGTCTACCGTCGCGACCGGCAGGACGCAGAGAGTCTGCCCGCCTTCATCACCCGGAGCGGCAAGGCCAAGCTGAAGGACGAGCTGATCCCCTTCACGATCATGCCGACCTTCGAGGAGGACCCCAGCTTCTACTATGACTGGGAGGGGGATGCGGAGTTCGTGACGGAGGACCTGGGGCCCGGCGAATGCGCCGGCGGCGCCCTGGA
>JAHRHE010000239.1 GCA_020027965.1 Nitrospirota bacterium
TTGAAGGATCTCTTTGTCCTGTGCCTGGCGAATGGGAAAGATGGAACCCTCTATGCGGGGACGTTCCGGAAGGGCGTGTTCCAGTCGCGAGACGGCGGCGCGAGCTGGCAGGCGATGAACACGGGCCTGAAGCGACTCGAGATCAAAGCGCTGCTCGTAGAGGATGATGTGATCTACGCGGGGACCGGGGACGGCGTGTACCGTCTCAGCGACGTAGACAAGCGGTGGAAGGTGGTGAGCACAGGCCTCGACGAGACGCTGGTGCATACGCTCGCCCGGGCGCCTGATGGGACACTCTACGCTGGAACGTCGGGTAAAGGCATTCTGCGCTACCGAGCCACCGCCTCCGCGTGGACTCGGTTGTCCCACGGGCTGGTCGATCACGAGGGATTGGGGCAAAATTTTATCCGCGTGCTGGCTGTGGATAAGGACCAGGACTTGTATGCCGGCACGTTCGACGGCGGAGTCTTCCGGAGCAGTGACAGCGGGCAGACCTGGAAGCCGATCAGCCAAGCCCTACCGAATGACTCGATCAGGGGCATTGTGACGAACGACAGAGGGTTGTTCGTGGCGACAGGTCGGGGAATCTTCAAGAGCCAGAACAAAGGTCTCAAGTGGACGCCACTCAACAGCGGTCTGGTGGAGCTCTCTGTCCAGGTTCTGATCGCGTCGGGAGACGGCCCGATGTATGCTGGGACCAGTGCGGGGGTATTCAGAAGCGATGATGGCGGCCAGAATTGGATCGGTGCTAACCAGGGCTTACAGGGGACCGCCGAGTCCCCGTTCAAGTAATGCAGCGAGTGGCAATCGGAGGAATTGGTGTGAATGGGTGGTGGAGAGGCCTACGATCAAGCAAGTCATCTGGGAGGGACTGCTATGGCTGAGGGCACTTCCGATACGCGGGCAACGATCAAGGTGACCACGAAGGGAGAACCGCTGGGGGAGATCCTCCTCAAGTTCTACCCGGATGTGGCGCCCAATCACGTGAAAAACTTCATCAAGCTGGCCAAGGAAAAGTTTTACGACGGGACCACCTTCCATCGTGTGATTCCGGGGTTCATGATCCAAGGCGGTGATCCGAACAGCAGGGGTCCGGACCGGTCCACCCACGGCTTAGGGGGGCCGGCGCACCGGCTCAAGGCGGAGTTCAATAGCAAGCCGCACCAGCGCGGGGTGCTCGCCATGGCGCGTGCCAACGAGCCGGACAGTGCGGGATCCCAGTTCTTCATCTGCGTGGCGGACTCCAATTTCCTGGACTGGAAATACACGGCCTTTGGCGAGGTCGTCAGCGGCATGGAGGTGGCTGACAAGATCGTGAATGTCAAGCGCGACGGGCGGGATAATCCGCTTGACCGCGTCGAGATGACCGTCACCATCACCAACGGCTAGCCGTCGCAATGAAAAATGTAGAATTCAAAATGAAACATTGCCGAACGTCTGGCCAAGCTGTCTTACATTTTGCATTTTTCATTTTTAACTTTTCATTGCTGGCCGCGATCGCGGCCTGCTCGGTGCCGCAGGTGCCTGCGCGAGTCATCTATGAAGATCCGGTCAATTTTGTGCGGCTGGAGCCTGATCCCACCGTCCTCGCGGAGCTGCCTGAGACCCAGCACAGTCACCCCGCGGCGATCAGCCCCAGCCAGATGGCCGAAGTCCTGAGAGGCCTCGCCGTTCGAGACCGTCGGATCCCTGTTCAGGTCTGGATCTCAGGTGAAGCACCTCTGGAACCGGTGTTCAACGAGGACGAGATCGCCCTGCTGGCCCCGCGCTTGGCGGAGGCGCTGGCGCGCGCCAAGCCTGACGAGCGCGTAACCTTTTACCTCAGTCAGCCCCAAACGTCGATCAAGCGGGAAATCACCTCCGGCGGCCTGTACGTGCGGGAGGCAAATCTGCATTTTATTTTGGGGAACTGGCGGATCATCTACGGCATCCCGGCCTACGGCATGGTGTACGATCGCCGCTATCCGACCAGGCCCACGGCGCCCAAGGGCGTTGAGTTGTTCTTCGAGCCGGCGGATGCGATGGTCCGGCCGGAAGTTCCGATCTGGGACAAGCTGTTGGGGCGGGAGCGGGATGAGGTCGTCATCGATCTCCGCAAGCTGCCGGTCAGCAAGATCCTGGCCTGGACGGACGGGGAGAGCGGGACGCGCGCGGGTGCCGCCACGCCCCGCTGAGCGCGTGATCCCCGACCTCAGTCTGGTTGCTGAGCGGGCGCGGAGCAGGGTAAACTTGCTTTGAAACAGAGAGAGGCGCCCGCCTGAGCTCTTTCTTCCGCTGAACGGCTCCGACCCCCGCTGGCGGCAGGTTTCAGCGAAGGCAGCGGGCGGCGTGGAGCCAGTCCTGGGTAAACGGGCGGAGGAATATCCGAACCGGGACAGGCACGGCTCGACTGAGCTCGTGGTTCGACCCTTCGACAAGCTCAGGGTCCCGAGCTCAGTCGAGGGACAGGCTCACCACCCTGAGCTTTGTCGATGGGCCGAAGTCCGCGGGGACGCGGAGCCAGTCCCGTGGACGTGAAGGGATCGACGGAGATGAGAGGAGATGGCGGCCGGGAGCGTGAGGGAGCGCCGGTTGCGCTCGTCAATATGCCCTTCAGCTACTCCAAGTACCCCTCGATCCAACTGGGTACCCTCTCGGCCCTGTTGAAATCTCAAGGCATCGGGGTCAAGAATCACTATCTCAATCTGTCTTTTGCCCAGCGCATCGGCGTGCCACTCTATGAACTCATCTGTGAGAAGCGCGCCCTGTTCGGGGAGTGGCTCTTCTCCCATCTCCTCTTCAGAGAGAACCCCAAAAACTCGCAGTACGCCCATACGTTTAAGCCTGTCTTTGAGGAGCTTTCCCGAGAGACCGGTCATCCGATTTCCTATTTCCAGGACGTGCAGAGCCGACAGGCGCCCCAGTTTTTGACCTGGGCGATGACGGCCGTCGACTGGGGCCAGTATGAGATCGTGGGGTTCACCTCCACCTTCGACCAAAACGTGGCCAGCCTGTCCCTGGCCAAGTTGATCAAGGACCTCTACCCCCAGGTGAAGGT
>JAHRHE010000123.1 GCA_020027965.1 Nitrospirota bacterium
AGCGCCTGGTCGGGTACGTAGAGGCCAGCCGCGGATGCTTGCACCACTGCCTGCACTGTCCCATCGTGCCGGTCTATGAGGGACGCTTTTTCGTCTTTCCACAGGAGACCGTCCTCGAGGACATCCGCCGGCAGGCGAGGGCCGGCGTGGCCCATATCACCTTCGGGGATCCCGACTTTCTGAACGGGCCCGGGCACTCGCTCAGCATCGTGCGCGCGATGCACGCCGAATTCTCTCACTTGACGTTTGATTTCACGACCAAGATCGAGCACATCCTCAAGCACCGCGCGCTCTTTCCGGAGCTCGAAGCGCTCGGCTGCCTCTTCGTGATCTCGGCCGTAGAATCCTTCAGCGACCTGGTGCTGGCAGAGCTCGAGAAAGGGCATACGCGTGCCGACGCCATCACCGCCCTGAGCATTGTCCGGCAGGCAGGCACGACGCTGCGGCCGTCCTTGGTGGCGTTTACGCCATGGACCACCCTGACCGATTACCTCGAGATGCTCGACCTCGTTGAGGCCTGCGACCTGATCGATGCCGTGGACCCGGTCCAGTTCACGGTCCGCCTCCTGATCCCCCCTGGATCCGCGTTGCTGAGGCGACCGGGGGTGCATCGATTCTTGGGACCGCTTGACCAGGCGGGGTTCCAGTATCAGTGGACCCATCCCGACCGCCGCATGGACAGGCTCCACCAGACCGTGACCGCAACCGTGGAGAAAGCCGCCAGGGCCGGAGAAGACGCTCTCGAGACGTTCTCCAGCCTGCGCGCCCTGGCCTGTGCGGCCGCCGATCGCGAGCCGCCGCCACCCTTGGCGCATCGCTCCTCCGATCGGCCCCGGGCCCCTCGGCTGACCGAGCCCTGGTTTTGCTGCGCGGAGCCGACCGAGGGCCAGTTCCGCCTATTCCAGACCCAACGCCAGGACGGGGCGTAGAGGGAGACCTTCGAGATCCGTCTCGCGCACCCGGGCTGGCGTGATGACGTGGCGAACGGGTCTGTGAGCAGCCACTGATCGAGCCGGGGTTGCCACGTCCACCACCTCAAGACTTAGACTTTAATCGAAGGAGAGCCATGGACTACACATCCCAAGCCTCACTCCTGCAAGAGCTTCTCGGGCTCAGATTCCCGCCGGTCGCCATCGCGTTTCGACCCTCTGCCCCGGCCGGGGTCCGGCGCATTCCGGCGCCGTCGCCGGCCGGTTGTGGCTACTGGCGCCTCGCGGCCGAGGGCCAGGTCTTCTACACTGAGGCGGCGGACCACTATACCTGTCCCGTCGGGGCGCACACTCACGGGGTGACTCTGCCTCCGGAGGTTGCCACGGAGCTGAACGCCCTCGTTCAGACGATGGTCGGGATGCAGTACATCTCCCTGGATGAGATCCCGAACATCCCGCGGCTCCACGGTGCGTTCGGTGTGGCAGTCTACGCTCCGCTGGCCGCGGCGCCCTGTGAGGCGGACGTCGTCCTGGTGCGGGGCACAGTGAAGCAATTGATGGTGCTGGCCGAAGCGGCGCAGGCGGCAGGAGTTGCCGGAGGGGGCGCGACGATGGGGCGGCCCACTTGTGCGGTGTTGCCGGAAGCCCTGCAGTCGGAGCTGACGGCAACGAGTTTTGGCTGCATCGGGAACCGCGTGTATACCGGGCTGGGGGAGGACGAGGGCTACTATGCCATCCCCGGATCGAAGGTCGAGGCGGTCGTCGGTAGGCTCGCCACGATCGCAGAGGCCAATCGGCAACTCGAGACCTTTCATCGCGCCCGCCGCGACAGAGTCTCATGAAAGGCCACCATGCCCCGTGTCCTATTCCTCCTGCCAACGGCGACCTATCGCGCGGAGGCATTTCTCGAAGCCGCGCAGCGGTTGCAGCTTGATGTCACGGTGGCGTCCGAGTCGCCCGCCGTGATTCACGACCGGACCGTCGCTAGCTTCCTGCCGATCAGTTTCCGAGACACCGACCAGGCGGTCCGCTCCGCGGCTCACTTTGCCGCGACCCATCCGATTGACGCGGTGATCGGGGTCGAGGACCAGACGACTGTCGTGGCGGCTGCGATCTCCGCCGCGCTGAGGCTGCCGCACAACTCCATCGCCTCAGCCGCCGCGGCTCGCAACAAGCATCGCATGCGCGAACTCTTGAGCGGCCAGGGGGTGCCCGTGCCGCGTCACCGCCTCTTCTCCATTCAGGATGATGCGGTCACGTGTGCCCGCACGGTGAGCTTCCCGTGCGTGCTCAAACCGCTTGTCCTCTCGGCGAGCTGCGGCGTCATCCGCGCGAATGATGCACAGGAGTTCGTGGCGGCGTTCGCGCGCGTCGCGGCACTGCTCACACGCCTGGGGCTGACTGAGACGGATGCCGCGGCTCGGCAGATTCTCGCCGAGGACTTTGTGCCAGGCCGTGAAGTGGCCCTGGAAGGGTTGGTGACCGCCGGCGCGCTCCGTGTCTTGGCGCTCTTCGACAAGCCCGACCCCCTTGACGGCCCGTTCTTCGAGGAGACGATCTATGTCACGCCATCACGCTTTCCAGTTCGGATTCAGCAAGACATTGCCGCCTGCGCCGCCAAAGCCGCCCAGGCGCTGGGACTTCGCGAGGGGCCGGTGCATGGCGAGCTGCGGGTGAACGACGACGGGGTCTGGCTGATCGAGATGGCCGCGCGTTCGATCGGCGGCCGGTGCTCCCGGACCCTGCGCTTCGCGGCTGACCTCTCCCTGGAGGAGGTCATCCTGCGCCATGCCTTGCGGATGGAGATTCCATCGCTCGATCTGACGGGTGGCGCGGCCGGGGTCATGATGCTGCCGATCCCCTACGCCGGCATCTTCAGTGGAGTCCGTGGGCAGGACGAGGCGCGGGCGGTTCCGGGCATTGAAGAACTGACCATTACCGCGCAGCCGGGGGATGAGTTGGTGCCCCTGCCGGAGGGGACGCGCTACCTCGGCTTCCTCATCGCCCGTGCAGAGACCCCTGCGATGGTGGAAGCAGCGCTGCGCGAGGCGCACCGCCGTCTCGCTGTGGTCATCCGTGCAACCCCCAGGCGAGGGCCGAGGGCGCCGAGCACTCCCTCCGGCTCGAGGGTGGTGACATTCTGATGGGCTTCAGGCGGGCTTACCCCTGATCTCCGTCGCCATCTTCCGGGTCCACGCTTCCAGGCTCTTTCCCTGGGCGGCCACGTCGGGGATGGCCGTTAGGTCGTGGGTCCAGCTTCCCTGGACCTGCTCGCCGTCGTCCGCCACAGCCTTCTTGATCGCCTCGATCTCCTTTTCGAACCGATCAGGGTTCTGTTCCAGAATGCGGCGGATTCTCCACTTCGTCGATGGGTTGCCGTCCGCGTCGAGGTCGCAGCCATAGTGGACCAGATCCAGCTTGCCGGACTTGAGCGTCTTGGACAGCAAGCGATAGCAGACGCCTTTATTGGTGTGCACTAGGGCCGCCTTGTAGAGGCGCTCCCCCTTGTCGGGATCAACCTCCATGGCCGTCAAGTCTTGAACGGTCTTCGCAACAGCCTCTGGAGCGGGACTGGCTTCTCCCATGGGACCTACCTCCGTGACTCGAATCAGGTGGGCGTGCGGACCCTCGAAGCTTAACAGACTGCTCTCCGCATGAGCAAGCGCGATCTGAAGTCCCCAGAACCGGACAAACCCGGTGATCTGGACGATCTTGTTTTGCGCACCCTGATTGTCTACAATACGACCCCAGCGACACGCCGACGTGAGGATCTCGTGAAGGGCTTACGGTTCGAGCGACTCGGGAACGGCCATTACTACAAGGTCGTGTTGCACATTGGGAGCACCTACATCCCAGTCAGCGACGACATCGTGGAGGAACTGAAAGCCCAGAGCCTTCTTCCGGCCGAGCGGTTTCTTGAGCTCCTCGTCGAGAAGGTGGGGTATTCTTCTTACCTGAAGGACCAAATCCGGGCCGAGCTCAAGAGCGCCGGGGATCCCCTTACCCAAGTGACAGTTCTGCAGGGTGCTGTCCGCGACCTCTGAGCTGCAGAGTTAGGCTGAGGTTGAGGTTTAGCAAAACCTGGACTACTCTCCGTCTTGCTCACCCTTACTTGCTCAACCTTAACCTGAGCCTCAACCTTTCCCGATCGTTACACATCCCACGTCGTTCCCTCCTTGAACAGATCGTTCATGATCCGGCTTTTCTTCTCAGGATCTTGCTCCAGCTTCAGGGCTTGGGTGTAGTTCTCCATCGCCAGCTCGCGCTTGCCCCGCTGGAGGTAGACTCGGCCGACTCCCAAATACGCCCTCGAGTCCTTGGGGTTCGCCTTGAGGGCGCGGTTGAAGGCCTCCATGGCTTCTTCCTTTCGACCCTTGTTCAGGTGCATCCAGCCGATCGCAGTTTCCGCTGGACTGAAATTCGGATCCGCGTCCAACGCTTCCCGGTACTCCTTCATCGCCAGGTCCGCACGACTCTTCGCTTCGTACAGCCCCCCGAGAGCGAAATGGAGTTCCGCGTCGCGGGGGCTGAGCCTGAGGGCCTCCTTGTACGCAAGGAGCGCGGGTTCGACCTTGCCCTGCTCCGCGAGCGCACACGCGAGGTTGGCGTGCGCCACCGGATCATTCGGGTTCAGCTTAATCACTTCCCGATAGTGGGGGACGGCCATCTCGAGCTGGCCTTGGTCCTGATAGATGACTCCCAGGTTGGTGCGCGCCGGCGCATAGGTCGGATCCAGCTTGACCGCCTCCCGGTACTCCTTGATAGCCATCTCAGGCCGGTTCGCCCGCTCGTGGATCTGCGCGAGGAAATAATGGGGGTACGCGGAGCGAGGGTCCAGCCGGATCGCTTCCTTGTAGCGATCCACCGATTGCTCCGACTGTCCGGATTGCGCCAGGAAGAGTCCGGCGACGAGCTGGACGTTGGCACGATCCGGATGCGCGTGCCGCATCGCGTCGCACCAGGCCCGGACCTGCTCAATATCGTCGGCCTCCTGCAGCGAGAGCGAGTGCGCCTTGAAGGCCTCGCCGAACTCTCCTCGGATGAGGTGGGCGACATTCAGGGCGAACTGCGGCCGTGGGTCGTTGCGGGACCCCTCCGCGAGTTCTCTGGCCCAGGCCATCCCCTCCTGAAGCACGCGAGGCCAGTCTCCCCGAACAATGGCGTCCTGGATCCCCTCGGTGTAACCCACGGGCTTCTAGTGGTGCTTCTTGCCTTTGTGCTTCTCGTCAGTCGGCTCCGGCAGCTCGACACCGATGAAGTGTCGGTAGACCAGCTCACCCCCGTACCATCCCTGCACGCCGACCATGGTCGCCCCGATCAGGTTGGCGATGAGCGGCATCGTGATGGATCCACCGGCCGGGAGCTCTCCGCCGTTGCGCACTGCCAGGTTCAAGCCCTGGACCACCAGCAGGCCGACGCCGAACACTAAGTGGGAGGTGGCTGCCCTTCGGGCCTCCTTCTGTTCCCGCATGACGGCCAGAAAATCCGGCAACCCGGTCGCGGCCGCACCCACGTGGCTCACCAGGCCAAAGACTATGGCCCAGTAGGCCATCCGGAACCAGAAGGCTTGATGCAGGGCGAGGTAGAGCCCATCGCAGACCAGCGCGGTCGTGTAGAGGCCGATGGGAAAGCTCACGACCATCGCGTGGATGGGATGGCCGGCAAACTGAAGACGACTTTTCATGACGGCACCTCTCTGTCCTCAATGCTGAATGACGAATGCAGAGTGCTTCAGTATTCATTGCTATCTCGTCAGGCTGTCCTCCACATCGGGCGGCGTGGCACGGATCTGCTCACCGAGGAACGGGTAGCGTTCGGCCATCTTCTGCTTCATCTGCCAGGCGACGGTGCGGTAGGACCAGTGGCCTTTGACCCCTGAGCGCAGCCGTGCGATGTACTCGGCCTCGGCATAATCCATCTTGAACAGACAGCGGACCTTGAAGCCGAACGGAATGGCATAGAGGGCGGCCTCCTGATCGGCCTTGCGCAATTGCTCGATGTCGGACCTGACTGCGTCCATGGCCGCCCGGTAATCGGACTCAAGTCCGGACTGGATCATAGCCGGCGGTACCTCGTAGCCGTGGATCGTCGTGAAGTTCTGTTGGATCTGCTGGCACCGACGGTGCCGGTGCAGGTCGCGCCAGCCCCCGATGTCCATCAGGATGTCAAAGATGAAGGCATACCCGCTGCGGAACTCCTTGAGGAGCTCATCCTGGGGACTCCGCCGGCGCAGGGCCACCTCGATCGTCTCCTGCTTCTGTTTGTCGGTCCAGCCCTGAACCACGGCCAGGATCCGGCGGTACGGCGCATGAGTGGCCCTATACAGGAGCGTGGCGGTCAACTCGTCCAACGGATGGTGCGGATCGATCAACTCTACTGCCTCGCCGCCGGCGCCCACCGCACGGCTCGACGGGGAAAGCTGATCGAGGCCCGACCCCTTCAGTACCTCGCGCGCGTGGCGGGCCAAGTCGGTATAGACCTCGGCCTGATAGGCGTTCGAGGCGGCGTGACGGGACAAGGTCGGGGCCAGCGGTTCTGCCGCGCCCCCTGGCTGGCCCGACAGCTCGCCCCAGAGGTTCACCGGCGGACGCTGGCAGGCGTCCCTCAACTCCTCCCCGATCATCCGGAGCTCTGGAAGTTGGGCCGACAGCAGCCGGGTCATCTGCTTCTCGAGCGTTCGGATACTCACCACCTGGCCCACGTTCGTACGCGCCGCCAAAGGCAGGAGGTAGCGCGTCACATCAAAGGTCCGGGCGGCGATCGTCCGGTCATAGTCTCCGGGCTTCATGCCCTCCGGCCTGGGGGCCCGCTCCGACAGGAACCGCTTCAGGGGATCGTGGAGCAGGGTATAGGCGTTGGACAGGCTTCTCAGAATTCCAAGGTAGACTCCTTCCGTCTCGGATCTGCGGATCGACTCCGGGACAAAGCAACCGCCAGGACCGAAGTTCTGGTAGCGGCTGGACTTCGCCTGCCCGTCCCACAACGGTTCGTCCTCCAGCCGGATCGCGGCCAGCTCGGAGATATGCTCGAAGCAGATGATCACGTGACCCAGGTCAGCGATCGACGCGTGCCCATAGGCAAAATAGAACTGCTCCCAGAATTTCTCGGCCGAGTGGGCGTGCACCCAGCGTATGCTGTCCTCAATCGAGTCGGGCGACCGGCTGTAGCGCGCGAGCGCGTAGGCTGCCTTCTCGGGCGGCATCGGTGCCACGGCGATGACGCGACGCTGAGGACCGTCATGCATAGTTGACCTCGTGTTCATTTCAACAAATCTTCCGTCATCACTGCCCGGCGACGGACGCACTATACCCCCGGCCCACGGTGATCGCAAGGGCGAAATCCGCGGAAGGGACGGCAGGCAGCGTCGACCTCTGTTGTCAGCAATGTCCTGGGGCTTCCCTCGCGTTGACTTGGTCTGAGACCCAGGGCTATAGTGCCGCTCAAAGCAGTGAGGAGTGAAGATTGACGATGTTTCGCAGCATCAAAGGCGTCAAGGATATTCTTCCCGAGGAGGTCGCGCGCTGGCAGGCTATTGAAGCAGCGGCGCGCCGGCTGGCCTCACTGTACGGCTACCAGGAGATCCGCATGCCGATCTTTGAGGTCACGGAGCTGTTCGCGCGGAGCATCGGAGCGAGCACGGACATCGTGGAGAAGGAGATGTACACCTTCCAGGACCGCGATGGCACCTCCCTGACTCTGCGTCCCGAGGGCACGGCGGGGGCCGTGCGGTCCTACATCGAGCACAACCTCGCGGCCTCCCCGACGGCTCAGAAGCTCTACTACCTGGGTCCGATGTTCCGCCACGAGCGGCCGCAGGCCGGACGCCTGCGCCAGTTCCACCAGTTCGGCGTCGAACTGCTCGGGACGGTGAATCCCTGCGCCGACGTCGAAGTGATCGCGTTGCTGTGGGCCTTCCTGACGGAGCTCGGGCTCCCGGGTCTCACCCTGGAGATGAATAGCCTCGGCAATGCCACGGATCGACCGGCGTACAAGGCGATCCTGCTCGACTATCTCAAGCAGCGCGAAGACCGCTTGTGCGAAAACTGCCGGCGGCGGATGGGCACCAATCCTCTTCGGGTCCTCGACTGCAAAACACCGGCGTGTCGCGCAGCCACCGAGGACGCTCCAACGATGCTTGAGCATCTGTCTGCCGAGTCACGCCAGCAATTGGAGGAGGTGCTCAATGGCTTACGAGCGCTGACGATCCCGTTTACGCTCAACCCCCGCCTTGTTCGCGGCCTGGATTACTACACGCTGACGGCGTTCGAGGTGACCGCGCGCGACCTCGGGGCCCAGAACGCGGTGGGGGCGGGCGGGCGCTATGACGGCCTCGTCGAGGCGCTCGGTGGCCCCCCGACTCCGTCCGTTGGATTCGCGGTTGGTTTGGAGCGCATCTCGCTGATGCTGCCGGCCACCACGGTTCCTCCGCCTCCGAAGGGCGTCTTTGTCGCAGCATTTGGGGCCGCGGGGGCGCCGGCGGGGTTTCGCATTCTCTACGATCTCCGCAGGCTCGGAATTCGCGCAGACACCGATTACCGCGCCTCCAACCTCAAGGGCCTACTGCGCCAGGCGGACCGCCTCGGGGCCGCCTTGTCGGTCATTGTCGGCGACGACGAAGTTGCGAAGGGACGCGTCATTGTTCGGAATATGGCGACAAAAGAACAGGAGGAACTTCCCCTCTCAGGGGTCTCTCAGGTCCT
>JAHRHE010000124.1 GCA_020027965.1 Nitrospirota bacterium
AGAATCCCGAGATCAACGAGCTGGTGAACCGGGTCGGACGGCGGATCGCCGCCGCGGCCAACAAGCCGGAGTACCATTGGGAGTTCGCGGTCATCCAGGACGATCGCACCATCAATGCCTTTGCCCTTCCGGGAGGCAAGGTCGCGGTCTTTACCGGCATCCTGAAGATCACGCAGAATGAGGCCGGCCTGGCCACAGTCATGGGGCATGAGGTGGCCCATGCACTCCAACGGCACGGCGCCGAGCGGATGAGTCGAAGCGTGCTGGACCAGATCGTTCAACTGGGCGCGATGGGTGCGGCAGCGGCCGGCGCTGTCGACCCCGGTGTGATTCAAGGGGTCTCGAGCGCCTATGGCGTCGGGGTGATCTTGCCGTTCAACCGAAAACAGGAATCCGAAGCGGACTTCATCGGACTGCGGCTGATGGCACATGCCGGGTATGATCCGAACGAGGCAGTCCCATTCTGGGAGCGCATGAGCGGCTGTCCCCGGAAACTGATTGGGACGCTCTGCTTCCGGTCGGCTGCTTCGATCCCGGAGTTCCTGTCCACCCATCCCTCAGACGTCACGCGTATGAATCAGATTGAAGCCTGGATTCCGGATGCGATGCGGTTCTATCATCCGGCCACATCGCCGGTGCCCCAGCCTCTCGACGCCCCGCCGCAGCCGGCTTTCGGCCCGCGACGTCCTACAGGCTGAGGGGAGAAGTGAATCATTGAGTCAGTGAGACATTGAAACAGCGTGCCAAGGGTCTGCAATGCCTCGTCGTGATGACATTTCCAGCATTCTCCTGATCGGATCGGGCCCGATCGTCATCGGGCAGGCCTGCGAGTTCGACTATTCGGGCACCCAGGCCTGCAAGGCACTGAAGGAAGAGGGCTACCGGATCGTGCTCATCAACAGCAACCCGGCCACGATCATGACGGATCCCGAACTCGCCGATCGCACGTATGTGGAGCCCATCACGCTGGAAGTCGTCGAGCGTGTGATCGAACGTGAACGCCCCGACGCCCTGCTGCCGACGATGGGCGGGCAGACGGCGCTCAACGTCGCGGTGGGCCTGGCTCAACGAGGGAGCCTCGCCAAGTACGAAGTCCAGCTCATTGGGGCTTCCGCTGAAGCCATTCACAAGGCCGAGAACCGCGAAGCCTTCAAGCTGGCGATGCAGCGAATCGGACTGAAGACGCCCGACAGCGGCCCGGCCAAAACCCGAGAGGAGGCCGCGCGAGTGGTCGAGCGAATCGGCTTCCCGGCCATCGTCCGCCCCTCCTTCACCCTGGGTGGCACCGGTGGCAACATCGCTTATAACCGGGAGGAGTTCGAGGAGTATGTGGATTGGGGGCTCAGCATGAGCCCGGTCGGGGAGATCCTGGTCGAACGCTCGGTCATCGGCTGGAAGGAGTTCGAGCTCGAGGTGATGCGGGACCTGAAGGACAACGTGGTGATCGTCTGTCCAATCGAGAACTTTGACCCGATGGGGATCCACACCGGCGACAGTATTACGGTTGCGCCGGCCATGACGCTGACGGATAAAGAATATCAGGTGATGCGGGACGCCGCCGTGCGGATCATCCGGGAAATCGGAGTGGATACGGGGGGCTCCAATATCCAGTTCGCCGTCCATCCGAACTCGGGCGAGCTGGTGGTCATCGAGATGAACCCACGGGTGTCACGCAGCTCGGCGCTGGCCTCCAAAGCCACCGGCTTCCCGATCGCCAAGATCGCGGCCAAACTCGCCGTCGGGTACACGCTGGATGAGATTACCAACGACATCACCCGAGTGACCAAGGCATCGTTTGAGCCCACGATTGATTACGTGGTGGTCAAGATCCCGCGGTTCGCCTTCGAGAAGTTTCCCGGCGCCGATCCCACGCTGACCACCCAGATGAAGTCTGTCGGGGAGGCCATGGCGATCGGGCGGACCTTTAAGGAAGCCTTGCAAAAAGCCGTGCGGTCGCTCGAAGTGGACCGCTACGGGCTGGTCTCCTTACAGTCGCTCGACCAAGAGTTGCCGGCGGATCACAACCGGGAGGAGGCCCTCGCAGTGGTGCGGCGCGCGCTGCAGACGCCGACTCCCGATCGGCTCTGGCATCTGGCCGATGGGTTCCGATTGGGCCTGTCCGTCGAGGAGCTGTTCGCGCTGACTGGGATCGATCCCTGGTTTCTCGACCAGATCCGCGAAATCGTTGAGTTCGAAGGCCGGCTCCAGGCAGCTAGTCGAGAGTTGAAAGGTAAAAGTCCAACTTCAGACTTGACGACCTTGAATCAAGAATTGTTGTACCAAGCCAAGCAGCTCGGGTTCTCCGACGAGCGCCTCGCGCAGGTGATCGGGGTCGACAAAGGGGAATTGTGGAACCGGCGCCAGCCGTCTGGTTCCTCAGCAGCGGCACAGCCCGTCACCTACAAGCGGGTGGACACTTGTGCAGCCGAGTTCGAGGCGCGCACCCCTTACCTCTATTCGACGTACGAACGGGAGTGCGAAGCACGTCCTACCGCACGGCGAAAAGTCGTCATCCTGGGTGGGGGACCCAACCGAATCGGGCAGGGCATCGAGTTCGATTATTGCTGCGTGCATGCGGCCTTCGCCCTCCGCGAGGAGGGGATCGAGACCATCATGGTCAACTGCAATCCGGAAACCGTGAGTACTGATTATGACACCTCGGATCGCCTCTATTTCGAACCGCTGACCGAGGAAGATGTGTTGAACATCGTTGAGCGGGAGCGCCCGGCCGGGGTCGTCGTCCAGTTCGGCGGGCAGACGCCGCTCAAACTCGCGCTGCCGCTCGCAAAGGCCGGCGTGACGATCCTGGGCACCAGTCCCGACGCGATCGATCGGGCTGAGGACCGGGAGCGCTTCCGGGCTCTGCTGGAGCGGCTGCAGTTGCGACAGCCCGCCAGCGACCTGGCCAGGTCAGTTCAGGAAGCGGCGCGGGTCGCCGCCCAGCTCACGTACCCGGTGATGGTGCGCCCGTCCTATGTGCTGGGCGGACGCGCCATGCAGATCGTTTACGACGAGGGAGGCCTCCTGGCCTACATGAGCTCGGCCGTCAAGGCTTCGCCCCATCACCCCGTGCTCATCGACAAGTACCTCGAGGACGCGATTGAGGTCGACGTGGATGCGATCTCGGACGGACGCAACGTGGTGGTCGCAGGCATCATGGAGCACATTGAAGAGGCCGGGGTCCACTCGGGTGATTCCGCCTGCTCGCTCCCACCCTACACGCTGGATGCCGCGACGGTGGAGGAGATCCGGAGGCAAACGACGGTCCTGGCCATGGACCTGGGGGTCGTCGGCCTGATGAACGCGCAATTCGCGGTCCGCAACAAGCAGCTCTTTGTATTGGAAGTCAACCCCCGCGGCTCGCGGACCGTCCCGTTCGTCAGCAAAGCGATCGGGGTGCCGCTAGCCAAGCTGGCCATGAAGGTCATGCTCGGCAGGACCCTCGGGGAGCTTGGGTTTACGAAGGCGCCGGTGATCCGGCACGTATCCGTGAAAGAAGCCGTGTTTCCGTTCACGAAATTCGCCGGGGTGGACGTCCTGCTTGGCCCGGAGATGCGGTCTACAGGCGAGGTGATGGGGATTGACGAGGACTTCGGGTTGGCCTTTGCCAAGTCGCAAGCGGCAGCGGGGGTGCCGCTGCCACACACCGGCAAAGTGGTCCTCAGCGTCAAAGATCAGGACAAGGCGGGTGCGCTCGATCTGGCCAGGCAGTTGCGACGGCTCGGGTTTCTCATTGAAGCCACACGAGGAACCGCGGCCTATCTTGGACAACATGGGCTCGAGGTCGAGCCGGTCAACAAGGTCAAGGAAGGTCGGCCGCACATTGTGGACCACATCAAGAACGGAGACATCTGTCTGGTGGTCAACACGGTCGGGAACCAGGACTCCAAAACCGATTCCGCCTCCATTCGACGGGAGGCGCTCCAGAAGGGGCTGCCGTACTTCACGACGATGCCCGGCGCCAGGGCGGCCGCCATGGGGATTGAGGCAACCCTACGCACAGGGCTGACCATTCGATCCTTGCAGGAATATCATCGCACCTCCAGTGCATAGACCCGCGGCGCGAGACGAGAGGCACAGGGCGGACTCTTGCCCTAGCCTCCGGGCCGCGGCTTCTTGGTACAACGATCACGGAGCAAAGACCCATGACGACACCGATTACCAAGAAAGGCTATGAAGCGCTCAAGGCTGAGGTGGATCGGCTCAAACGGGTGGAGCGTCCGAAGGTGATCGAGGCAATCGCCGAAGCGAGGTCCCATGGCGATCTCAGCGAGAACGCCGAATACGAGGCCGCCAAGGAACGCCAGGGGTTTGTCGAATCACGTATCAGCGAGCTGGAGGGGAGGCTGGCCGACGCGCGAATTATCGACACCTCGAAGCTCTCCAGCGACACAGTGGTGTTCGGCGCCACTGTCTTGCTCCTGGATCTGCAGTCCAGGCAGGAGAAGCAATTTACGCTGGTCGGGCAGGATGAGGCAGACCTCAAGAACGGAAGGATCTCGGTTCAGTCTCCCGTGGGACGTGCCTTGATCGGGCGCCGTGTCGGGGACCAGGTCGAAGTCACCACCCCGGCCCGCGTCGTGGAGTACGAAATCAAGGAAATCCGGTTCGATGCACTGTAGATATGGAGCAAGGTTAATGTTTAGGTTGAGGTTAAGACCCTAGTAACGGAAGCGTCCTCGTACTCGCTCAACCTTAACCTCAGCCTCAGCCTTCGAAATTGTTGACATGCCCTCTGCGATTTCCCTCGTGACACTCCTGACCGACTTTGGCCAGCGGGATTACTTCGTGGCCAGCATGAAGGGCGTCATCCTGAACATTAACCCGCAGGCCCGGATCGTGGATCTCTCTCACCAGGTCGCGCCTCACCGCGTCGAGGATGCAGCCTATCTGCTCAAGTCCTGCTACCGGTATTTCCCCGATGGCACGGTCCACGTGGCGGTGGTAGACCCCGGCGTCGGCAGCACCCGTCGCCCGCTCCTGGCCTCCTCTTCGCGGTACTTCTTTGTCGCTCCCGATAACGGCGTGCTGACGTACGTTTATGATGAGGAAACGTCTCTGGAGGTGCGTCTGATTGAGAATAAGCAGTACCGGCTGGACGCGGAGGGGGCGACGTTCGATGGAAGGGATCTCTTCGCGCCGGCCGCGGCCTGGTTGACCCGCGGGCAAGCGCCGGGCACCTTTGGGCGGTTGATCCGTGATTATGTGAAGCTGCCGATTCAGGAGCCGGCCTGGGAAGGCCAGGCACTCGTCGGCCGAATCGACTACGTAGACCACTTCGGGAACCTGATCTCCAATCTGTCGTCGTTGCACCTGAAGGAGGTCCGCGGCGTGACCAAGCGCGACAGGCCCACCATCCGCATCGGCGGCACGTGCATCGACGGAGTCGTGACCAGTTACGCCGACGGCGAGCGTGACGCGGTCCATGCCCTTGTCAACAGCAATGGCCAGGTTGAGATCTTCGTCAAGGAGGGCAGCGCCGCGGAGTTGCTCAAGTGTGGCCTCGGTGAGCGATTGACGATCGCGTGACTGCCTTCAACACCGCGAGGAGGGTACCTATGTTGCTCGTCATCCGGTCACTGTTCATCGCCGTGCTCTGCGTCAGCCTGAACGGGGCGTCACTGGCCGGTGAAAAGGGGCGGGCCAAGGGCGAGACCGGCAGAGGACTGCTGGGGATGTCCCAAGAGCAGCAGATCAAGCTCGCGATCAGCGCAGCGCCGCCGCATATCGCCAAAGAAGCGTCCGTGAAACTCGCCGGCGAAGACGGGAAACTCATCGAGGTGCGGAAAGGGACCAACGGTTTCTCCTGCGTCCCCACGGTGAATAATCGGCCGGACCCGGATCCCATGTGTTTCGACGCGGCCGTGGGTCAATGGGTGGATGCGCTCCAGGCCGACGCTCCCAAACCGACCAACGCCGTCCCCGGCATCTCGTACATGGCACGCGGCGGGTTTCACTGGGAGAAAGACGGAAAGGTGCTAATGAAGCAAGAGCCGGGAGCCAAGCTGGTAAAGGAACCCGCGCATTGGATGCTGATGTGGCCATTTGAGTCCAAGACGAGCGGCCTTCCGACGCTCCCCAATCAATCGGGTGTCTGGATCATGTTCGACGGGACACCCTACGCCCACCTGATGGTGTACCAAGATCCGATGAACATGAAAGACAGGAAATGAAGAGTCGGGATCAGCGCCCTCCCGTGAGCTACCGCCACAAGGCGATCCCGCCCAGGAGTCCGGCCAGATTCGGGACGATGGTGACGTTGGGGGACAACTCGCGAGCGATGTATTTTGCATTGCCGCCGCCGATGTAGAGGCGGTCATAATTAAACAGCATTTCCAACGTCAGGACGGCCTTCACCAGCCGCTTGTTCCATTGTTTCTTTCCCGCCTTTTTGAGGGCAGGATTTCCCAGGTGGTCTTCGTAGGTTTTGCCTTTCCGAAACGGGTGGTGGGCTAATTCGAGATTGGGCACAAGCCTGCCGTCCACGAACAAGGCAGAGCCAAACCCCGTCCCAAGCGTGATCACCAGTTCAACCCCGTGTCCCGCAATCGCGCCGAAGCCTTGCACATCGGCGTCATTCGCAACACGCGCCGGCCGACCGAGGGTGATGCTGAGCCTGTCGGCGAGATGATACCCTTGCCACTCCGTATCGAGATTCGGCGCCGTCTCCGTCACACCGTTCCGGACCACGCCGGGAAAGCCGACGGAGATCCGGTCATATTCACCCTGTGCCTTTGCCAAACCGGCGATCGCATCGAGCACCGCGTCCGGCGTGGCAGGCCGAGGCGTATCGACCCGGCTGCGCGTCGTTACCGGCTTGCCGGAGGCATCCAGCACGATCGCTTTGATCCCGCTTCCTCCGATATCGATGGCAAGAGTGCGGACCGAATCGGATTCCTGGCCTGCTCGTTTCGTGCTGCGCATGCGTCCCCTCGTGCGCACCAGCTGGTGCCGGCTCAGTCTGTGAGTGCCCGCCATCGCGCCAGGTATTCCTGCACGGCCGCGACGAACGTGGCATGGCTCCAGGTCAGCGGCGACACCGACAGCGGCGCATGGGTATAAGGATGAATCTGCTCCGCCAGCACCCCGGACGGTAACCCGTGCTGGACGCACCACTCGAGGATCTCCACCGACGGTTTCAGATCGGCCCGAGTTTTGGCCGTGGCGATGATCCACTGGGCGAGCCAGAGCGTGCAGATGAACCATGGATTGCCGGGGACATTCGCAATGTCCGTGCTCTGCTGGTGATAGGAGTCGTTCTCATACCGTGCCATCCCGCCGGCGCCGCCTTTGATCCACAGTCGCTCCCGAACTGCTCTCATGGTCTCGATGATACGAGGATCTTCGGTTGAACACATGCCGAAATACCACAACCCATACAGAGAGGAGTCCAGCGTGGGGTCGGTTTCCCAACTTCCATCGGGGCTCTTGTTGGCCATGCGGACAAACCGCTTGAGATCCGGCCGATAGAGGACAGTTTCCACGCCCGTCTTGATGCCGGCAGCGGCCCGGCGGTACCGCTCGGCGGCAGCCGTTTCGCCGAACGCGGCGGCGAAATTGGAGGCCGCCTGTAAGCCGGCCCAGACCGCCGCGCACGTGAAGGCCAATACCCCGCGCCGTTCTTCCCACAGGTCATAAGAGGGCAGGGGCAACCCGGTCTCCTTGTCCCGGTAGGACGCCAGAAAATCCGCGGCCCGGATGATCAACGAGCGGTACAGCGGCTTGATATATTCGACGTTTTTCCAAATGTGAAACCGGCCCCACAGTGCCCACAGGACGAGGGCGGTCTCGTCTTCTTGGATCGGCAGAACTTTGGCCCCATCGCGTACCCACGGGTGCCAACTGGAGGCCAGCGTGCCGTCCGGGCTGTACTTGTGCAGCAGATAGCCCTCTTTGGTGAGGACCTTCTGGCAAAAGAGGTAAAACGGACGGCTGATTTCGAGATACCCCGCGAGGTCGAGCGCATGCGTGACGAGCGCGCCATCTCGCGGCCACATGTAGGAGTAGGTATCGCGGACGGCTGAAGCGATGTCGGAATCATTCGCGGCAGTGATCGCGCCTTCCTGGTCGATCTGGGTCCGGAGGATCAGCAGGCTTGACAGGTACAGCCGGCGGACCTCGGCCGGTAGGTCGGCGAAGTCCGGTCGATGCGTGTCCAGCCAGAGATGCCCATAGGCAGCGGTCCGGTTGATGAAGCACCAGGGCCCTCGGTGGCGCACGGCCCGGTTGAGCCGGGTCACCTCATCAAAGTTCATGCCCACCGCCATCCAGTAATACGCGGTCGCTTCGCCCCGGGGGGGAACGGTCAGATGGACCGCCACCGTCGAGTCGACCGACCCTTGGGCGATCGGGTTTCCAGACAACTGACCGTCCTCGGCATCCTTCCAGGTTCCCTCCAGACTCTGTACCCCCTTGTGGCCACAGGCCCACTGCTGCAGACCGATTTGCCAGCCTTCCACGCAATCCGGGCCCTCGGTGTAGCCCGGCTGCGGGGTGGCGGCGTTGATCAGAAACCAGCGTGGCCCCTTGTAGTGATAGACCGCGCGCCGCTCCGGCTCATAGTAGGCGGTATCGCCGACCTCGTGCGACAGGAT
>JAHRHE010000240.1 GCA_020027965.1 Nitrospirota bacterium
GTGTTCCAACATTATGCGTTGTTTCGGCATATGACCATCTTCGAGAATGTTGCCTTCGGCCTGAGGGTCCGGCCGCGGCGGCAACGGCCATCAGAGGCTGAGATCCGAGAGAGGGTCGTCGAGCTGCTCAAGCTCGTGCAACTGGATTGGCTTGCCACCCGTCATCCGTCGCAACTCTCCGGCGGCCAGCGCCAGCGCGTCGCCCTGGCGCGGGCCCTGGCGGTGGGGCCCAAAGTGCTGCTGCTGGATGAGCCGTTCGGCTCACTGGATGCCACGGTTCGAAAGGAACTGCGGCGATGGCTCCGGCGGCTCCACGATGAACTCCACGTCACCAGCCTCTTCGTCACGCACGACCAGGAGGAAGCCTTGGAGGTGGCCGACCGCGTCGTGGTCATGAATGAAGGCCAGGTCGAGCAGGTCGGAACGCCCAGTGACGTGTACCACCACCCGGCCAGTGCCTTCGTCTATCACTTTCTCGGGAACGTCAATCTCTTTCGGGGGCGGGTTGAAGGGGGGAAAGTTTATGTCGGGGGGATCGCGATGGAGCTTCCCCAGGACGACCGCGCGGACGCGAAAACCGCTATCGTGTACGTTCGCCCGCATCTTCTGGAAATCAACATCGATCAACCGGATGGGAGCACTCATTTTCGTGCGCGAGTGGAGCACATCAACTCGGCAGGACCGGTGGTGAAGGTGCAGCTGGTCAGTGAATGGGGCGATCCCGTTCAGGTGGAGATATCTCAGGAGCGTTACCGAGACCTCGGTCTGATCAAGGGCGCCGCAGTGTTTATCACACCGAAGGATGAAAAGGTCTTTATTGATAGGTACTCTATATAGGGCGAGGTGATTCGGCAGAGATGTATCTTTCTCGGCGGCGCGAAGTGGCCGAGATCCTCCTCCAGTGAGCCAACACCTACCAGATCCGCACCTAACCCCCGCCTTGCACCCACGTTAATTGCACCGCCTTCCTCGCACGGAGGCTGCGCGAGAGATTGCCCCCCGTTGCAGCGTCAGGTATGCTCTCAGGGTGGTGTGGGGGATCAGGGGTGCGAGACAACACGTGGTGTGACACCCGTTGAACCTGGAGGGGACTCCATGAACCGACTCACATACCCACTGCGGTTCTTTATGGTGCTTGCGCTGGTCGGCTGTTCCGCCCAGACGCATCCCCATTCCCATCCTGCGCTACCGGCCTCGACGTCGCCGCCGCCGATCTACGACAACCTCGGCACCTACCGCCAGGCGATTACTACCTCTTCGCCGCAGACCCAGGCATACTTCGATCAGGGGCTCCGGCTCTTGTATGGCTTCAACCATGTCGAGGCTCATCGAGCCTTCCGCGAGGCGGCGCGCCTCGACCCGGAGTGCGCCATGTGCTACTGGGGCATCGCCATGACCGCCGGGTCCAACTACAACAGCCCGACCGACGGAGAGCGCGAGCGGGTCGCCTGGGAGGCGATCCAGAAGGCCCGCGTCCTGGCCGACCGGGTGACGGACCGGGAGCGGGCGACGATCGAGGCCCTGGCCAAGCGTCACTCCCCTGATTCAAAGGCCGACCGCGCCCCGCTCGATCGGGCCTATGCCGACGCCATGCGCGAGGTCACACGCCGCTTCCCTTCTGATCTCGACGCCGCCACGCTCTACGCCGACGCCCTCATGAATCTGCGCCCCTGGAACCTCTGGACGCAGGACGGCAAGCCTCAGCCGGAAACCGAAGAGATCCTGCGGACCCTCGAACGGGTGCTCGCCGCGAATCGGAACCACCCGGGCGCCAACCACCTCTACATCCATGCCGTCGAGGCCTCGTCAACGCCTGAACTGGGCATTCCGGCGGCCGATCGCCTCGGCGGCCTCATGCCAGGCGTGGCACATATCGTTCACATGCCCTCACACGTCTATTTGCGCGTCGGGCGCTATGCCGATGCGTATGCCGTAAACGTGCGGGCCGTGCAGGTTGATCGCGAGTACTTCCGAAGGGGTGAGGTGAGCCCGATCTACCGGATGCTGTACTCCCCACACAACATTGACTTCATCTGGATCGCCGCCAGTATGGAGGGACGCAGTGCCGAGACGGTCCGGGCCGCCCGGGAGCTGGCGGTCGAGGCGCCCGTCGAGATGGTGCGGGAATCGCCGGACATGGAAAACTTCCTGGCCGCGCCCCTGTTCGCGCTGGCCCGGTTCGGCAGGTGGGAGGAGCTCTTGAGGGAGAAAGCTCCCCCTGAGGACTTGTACTACGTGAGAGGGAGCTGGTACTACGCCCGTGGACTGGCCTTGGCTGCCACCGGAAAGACAGAGCAGGCTCGGCGCGAGCTCGCCGAGCTACGGGCAATCGCGGAGCGCGTCCCGCCCGAGCGGATCGTTGCCAGCTTTTTTAAGACGGCCGACATGCTGCGCCTGGCCGCCGACGTCCTCGCGGGGGAAATCGCGGCACGCTCCGGGGATACCGGCGCGGCGGTGAAGCATCTCACCGAAGCGGTCCGGGTACAGGACGGCCAGTGGTTCACCGAGCCGCCCCCCTGGTACTACCCGGTGCGCCAGTCTCTCGGCGCGGTGTTCCTCCAGGCCGGTCGAGCGGCCGAGGCCGAGGCGATCTACCGGGAGGATCTGCGGCGGAATCCGGAGAACGGGTGGTCGCTCTTCGGCCTGGCCCAGAGTCTGCGGGTCCAGGGCAAGACCTGGGAGGCGGCGGCCGCGGAGGCGAGGTTCCGCAAGGCGTGGCCCCGGGCCGACGTCACCCTAACAACCTCACGGTTCTAGGTGGATCGGCCCGAGTCCGGCAGTGGCATCCTCGTCTTCTGCGATGCTGACAGAAGGAGATCCCCACTCGGCAGGAGGCATTGAGACGTGGGCGCGGTTCCCACACGCAAGCTCGGAAAGAACGGTCCGGAGATTACCCGCGTCGGCTTCGGGGCGTGGGCGATCGGCGGGGGAGGCTGGTCCTACGGCTGGGGCCCGCAGGACGACGAGGCCTCGCTCAAGGCGATGCGCCACGCCATCACGCTGGGGATCAAC
>JAHRHE010000125.1 GCA_020027965.1 Nitrospirota bacterium
GCCCGACCGGATCCCGGGCCCCCGGTAGGAGTCAATGGAGCTGCGATTGGCCTTGTCGTAGGATGATTTGAACACGTAGGGAATGTTCAGCGCGCGGGCAATCTCCGCAATGCGCTGGGCGGTTTCCAGCGCCAAGCGTTCGCTCTCGATCACGCAGGGACCGGCGATGAGGAAATGGCGCTGCGTCGCGCCGACTTTGAAGGGCCCTAAGTCCACCTCATGCGCCATGCACAACTCCCCTTCCCTCTTCCCTCACCGGCCGCACTTCCGCCGCAGCGCTGCCCCGATAAACGCGCTGAACAGGGGATGCGGCCGGTGCGGGCGCGAAGTGAATTCCGGATGAAATTGCGTGGCCACGAACCACGGATGCCCCTGCAGCTCGACGATCTCTACCAACTGGCCATCGGGGGAGAGCCCGCTCAGCACCAGTCCATGGGCTAACAGCTTGTCGCGGTAGGCGTTGTTGAATTCGTACCGGTGCCGATGACGTTCCTTCACTTCGGAGACCCCGTAGGCCTTGTGCGCGAGGCTGCCCTCGAGGATCCGGCAGGTATAGGCGCCCAGCCGCATGGTGCCCCCCTTCTCCTGGATCGGCCGCTGGGTGGCCATGAGATGAATGACTGGATGCGGCGTTTCCGGGTCGAACTCAGAGCTGTTGACCCCGGCAAGGCCAGCCACATTGCGTGCCAGTTCGATCACGGCGCACTGCATGCCGAGACACAGTCCGAAGAACGGGATGCCTCGCTCCCGCGCGTAGCGAATTGTCTGAATCTTCCCTTCGATGCCGCGGACGCCGAAGCCACCGGGGATGAGGATGCCGTCGGCGTCTCCAAGCACCTGCTCGGGCCCTAGCCGCTCGACCTCTTCCGATTCCACCCAGTGGATCGTCACCCTGGTTTCATGGTCGATGCCGCCGTGAACCAGTGCCTCGGCGAGGCTCTTGTAGGATTCTTTTAGGCCGATATACTTCCCGACCAGCGCCACCGACACTTCGTGCTTCGGGCGTTTGATCTTCTGGACCATCGCGTCCCACTCGCGAAGATTCGGCTCCCCCGTCTCCAGCCGCAGGAGCCGAACGATCAAGTCGTCCAGTCCTTCCTTTCGGAAGACGATGGGCACCTCGTAGACGGTCTCCACGTCTTTGGCCGTGATGACCGCCCCCTTCTCCACATTGCAAAACAGGGCGATCTTCTCCTTGAGGTCGGGTGGCAGGTACCGATCGGTGCGGCACAGCAGGATGTTGGGCTGGATACCGATCTCCCGTAGCTTGTTCACCGAATGCTGTGTCGGCTTCGTTTTCAACTCCCCGGCGGCGCCGATGTACGGCACCAGCGTCAGATGGACGTAGAGAACATTCTCACGCCCCACGTCATAGGGGATCTGGCGGATGGCTTCCAGGAACGGGAGGCTCTCGATATCGCCGACGGTCCCGCCGACCTCGACGATCGCGACGTCGGTGCCCTCGGCCACTTGCAGGATCGACCGTTTGATCTCGTCCGTGATATGCGGGACCACCTGAACCGTTCCTCCGAGGTAATCCCCACGACGCTCTTTCATGATCACGGAGTAATAGATCCGGCCGGTCGTGTAGTTGTTCTCTCTGCTGAGCGTCAGCGACGTGTAGCGTTCGTAGTGGCCCAAGTCCAGGTCCGTTTCCGCCCCGTCCTCGGTCACGTAGACCTCTCCATGCTGGTACGGGTTCATGGTGCCGGGATCCACGTTGATGTAGGGATCGAGCTTGAGGAAGGTAATTTTCAACCCGCGGCTTTCCAACAGATGCCCGATCGAAGCGGACGCCAGACCCTTGCCCAAGGAGGAGACCACCCCGCCTGTCACGAAAATGTACTTGCCCATGAATCAGTTCTTCCTTCCAGCCTCTGCCTTGGCCTCTACCTGGGCTCCGCTCATCAGCCCGACCAGGGCAGTCTCCGCCTCGCGGAGGTCCTCGGGCGTGTCCACGCGCAAGGAGCGATGCGCCGTTTCCCAGACGCGGATGGGAATCCCGTGCTCCAGAGCTCGCAGTTGCTCCAGTTGTTCCGCCTCCTCCAGCGGGCCGGACGGCAGGTCGGCAAGCTGCATCAAAATCTCGCGCGTATAAATGTAAATGCCGAGGTGGACGTAATGCAAGCCCGCTCCCGGGCTGGCCAGTTGCCCGTCGCGCATGCACGGAACCGGCGCGCGTGAAAAGTAGAGCGCGTTGCCATGGGAGTCGGTGACCACCTTCACCACGCTGGGGTTCCGCAGATCCGCCTCCGCCGTGAGCCGCCGCTTGAGCGTCCCCATGCCCGCGTGACTGGCCAAAAAGGGCACGACGAGATCGGTGATGAGCTCCGGTTGCAGGGCGATCTCGTCACCCTGGAGATCCACGAAGACCTGCCCCGGAATCTCCCGAGCCACGGCGGCCACTCGGTCGGTGCCGGTACGATAGGGCTTCGGGGTGAGGACCGCGGTGCCATGGAACCCGTTGACCGCGGCGGCGATGCGCGCGTCATCGGTGGCCACGAGCACTCGGTGCACCCCTGGCGAGGAACGCGCACGTTCGTAGACGTGCTGGATGAGGGGCTTCCCCATCAGCATGACCAGTGGCTTCCCCGGAAACCGGGCAGATCCGAACCGGGCCGGGATGATCACCGTCACGGAACTGTCCGGGCTACCCATTCAGCGCCTCGCTGAGTTGCTGCACCGTGACTGTGCCGGTACCGACCATGCCCACGACGATCCCCGCCGCATGGTTGGCCAGCAACGCCCCGGCGCGGAGCGAGGCGCCGGTGGCCAACGCCAAGGCCAGTGTTCCCACGACAGTGTCGCCGGCTCCGGTCACGTCGTACACCTGGTGTGCCACCGTGGGGATCTGCCATGTGGATCCATCGGCTTCGAACAGGGTCATGCCTTTCTCGCCCTGGGTGATCAGGACCGATTGGCAACCCAGCCGCTGGCGGATGATCTCGCCGGCCTGGTTGACGGCCTCGGCCTCCTCGCCATGGACGCCGGCTCCCTGCAACGCCTCCAGGTGATTGGGAGTGACCACGGTGACGCCTTTATAATAGGAGAAATGCTCTACCTTCGGATCCACGACGATGGGGATGTGGCGCAGTGCCGCGAGGCGAGCCAATTCGCCCATCAATGGGGCCGTGACCACCCCCTTGGCGTAGTCGGATACCACCAGGCACGAGATCTCGCGCAGGCGCGAGGCCACATAGCGGACGAGCCGGCGTTGGAGCGACGCCTTGATTTCCAAGCGGCGCTCCTGGTCGAATCGCACGACCTGTTGGTTGTGCGCGATGACGCGTGTCTTGCGGGTGGTTGGGCGATCAGGGTCAATGATGACACCGCCCCGACCCCGGCGGCGGACTCCCAATTCCTTCAGCAGGCGCTGCCCGCCCTCATCGGCCCCGACGACCCCGCAAATATCGGCCTTGCCTCCCAGCGAGAGGATGTTGTTAAAGACATTGGCGGCTCCACCCAACTGGAACGATTCAGAGTGGACATGGACCACTGGGACCGGGGCTTCGGGAGAGATGCGGCTGACTTTCCCCCAGATGTAATGATCCAGGATGAGATCGCCGACAACCAGCACCTCCGCCTGGGGAAAACGATCGAGATGGCGCTGAAGCGCGCGCAGGCTCGTGCCGGCCGGCAGGCTCGACGACGTGCTGTCCCGACGCTGGGACTCCGCGTGGGCCGATCCACCCGGCCTTGGTCGCGCTATTGAATCGCTTTGCCGAGCCGCTCCCATCGCACCCAATGCTCCCAGGACCCCTGCCCGCTCCAGGACCAGTAGATCCGAAACGCCTTTCCTCTGACCTTGTCGGCGCTCACATAGCCCCAGAACCGGCTGTCGAGGCTCTGATCGCGGTTATCCCCCATGACGAAATAGGAGTTCGCGGGAACCCTGACGGGACCGAAGTTGTCCCGTGGATTGATGGCTCCGTCAATCATCCCGGGATCGACCCGCTGGGTGTGGTCATGGTCGTCCATCGGCACGCCGTTGACGGACACCACCTTGTTGTGGACCTCGATCGTGTCGCCGGGAATACCGATGATCCGTTTGATAAAATCCTTGTCTTCGTCCTCCGGATAGCGGAAGACGATAATGTCGCCCCGTTCTGGCTCGCCAAACCGGATGAGGGTCTTCGACGTGTAGCACGTGACCGGCGGAAAGCTCATCAACAACTTGCAGTCCGACGGCCACTGGAGGCCGTAGGCCATCTTGCTGACCAGAATATGATCACCGATCAGCAGGGTCGGGATCATAGATCCGGACGGGATCTTGAAGGCCTGGACGACGAACACCCGGATCGCGAACGCGAGCAGAATCGCCACGACGATCGCTTCGGCATACTCGCGCAGGACCGATTTCCGTGGCCGGATCGATTCAGTGCCAGCCACCGCGTCGGCGACACCCAGCGTCTCCGGATCGGGCTGCGTCGCGAGTTCTCCCGCCTGCCCGACTCGGCTGACCTCGGCGAGCTCAGTCGAGCCGAGCTCGTCGCAGGCTCGCCCGCTGGTCCCCTGCGCCTCGTTCATCCCTGGTGGATTGGACTCCATCTCCTCCGGCTCCCTGCTGACAGCCAGCGCCTTTTCCACCTGTTGACACTCGATCGTGCCAACGCGTCGGCCAGTCGGTTCGTCAGGTACTCATGTTCCACTGTCGGCGAAATAAGCTGGAACGGCACTAGTCGTCCGTCACTTTCAACAGCGCCAAAAACGCTTCCTGTGGGAGCTCCACGCGTCCCACTTGCTTCATTCGTTTCTTGCCTTCTTTCTGTTTCTCCCACAGCTTCCGTTTTCTGGTGATGTCGCCCCCGTAGCACTTCGCGGTCACGTTTTTTTTCAGCGCCCCGACTGTTTCTCGAGCGATCACCTTGTTGCCGATGGCGGCTTGGATCGCCACTTCGAACATCTGCTTGGGGATCAACTCCTTCATCTTTTCAGCCAACTGGCGCCCCCTGGCCTGGGCCCGGTCCCGGTGGGTGATGAAGGAGAGCGCATCGACGGTTTCCCCGTTGAGCAGAATATCCAACTTCACAAGATCTGACTCCCGATAGCCGATCAGTTCGTAGTCCAGCGAGGCGTAGCCCTGGGTCTTCGATTTGAGGCGGTCGTAAAAATCCAGGATGACCTCGTTGAGGGGCAGCTCGTACGTCAGCATCACGCGCGTGGGGTCCAGGTATTGGAGTCCCTTCTGAACGCCCCGTCGGTCTTGACAGAGTTGAAGGATATTGCCCACGAAGCGTTCCGGCGTAATGATGGTCGTTTCGATGACCGGTTCCTCCAACCGCTCGATGGACGACAGCGACGGCAGTTTCGAGGGGTTGTCAATGTATAATTCCTTACCGGCCGTCGTGATCACCCGGTACACTACCGTGGGGGACGTCGTGATGAGCGTCAGATCATATTCCCGCTCGAGGCGCTCCCGGATGATCTCCATGTGCAGCAGTCCCAGGAATCCGCACCGGAACCCGAAGCCGAGCGCCAGCGAAGTCTCCGGTTCGTACACGAACGACGAATCGTTCAAGCGGAGTTTCTGCAGCGCGTCGCGCAAGTCTTCGAACCGAGCTGTGTCCGTGGAGTACAGCCCGCAAAAGACGAGGGGTTTGACCTCCTTGTAGCCGGCAAACGCGGAGTCAGTCGGACGAACGGCATCCGTCAGCGTGTCCCCGATCTTCGTATCTGCGACCTCTCGCATCCCGGCGCACACGTACCCTACCTCGCCGGTGCTCAGTCCGTCCGTCCTGGTACGCTTGGGACTGAACACCCCGACCTCGGTGACCTCGAACGCCCGTTTGTTCGACATCGCCCGAATTTTCATCCCGGGTCGGATCATGCCGTCGACGACCCGAATCAGGACGATCACGCCTTGGTAATTGTCGAACCAGGAGTCGAAGACCAGCGCCTTGAGCGGCTTCTCGGGATCACCGGCCGGAGGCGGAATTCGCGCGACGACCGCCTCCAGCACCTCCCGGATTCCCCGCCCCTCCTTCGCGCTGACCAGAAGCGCATCCTCGACGTCCAGCCCGAGCACCTCCTGGATCTGATGCTTCACGCCCTCGATGTCCGCGCTGGGCAGGTCAATCTTATTAATTACCGGAATCACACGGAGCCGATTGGCAAACGCTAAATGCGCATTCGCGATCGTCTGAGCCTCGACGCCCTGCGTCGCATCGACGAGCAACAACGCACCTTCGCAAGCCGCCAGGCTCCGTGAGACCTCGTAGGTGAAATCAACATGGCCGGGTGTATCGATCAGGTTCAGCACGTAGCCCTGCCCATCAGAGGCCTGATATCGTATGACCACCGCGTGGGCCTTGATCGTGATCCCTCGCTCACGCTCGAGGTCCATGGCATCGAGAATCTGTTCGCGGAACTCTCGGGCAGTGATGGCGCCCGTGGTTTCAAGGAACCTATCAGCGAGGGTAGATTTCCCGTGGTCGATGTGCGCGATAATCGAAAAGTTCCGAATGTGAGTTTGCAAATCCTTACTCGTGGTCGCTCAATCGGGTCATTATAGTAAGTCACCGGGAAGTTGTCAAAGAGGAATCCGACCACTATAATGCGGGGTCGCTCAAGATCGCTTCGGATTTCCATGGCTACTTTTCAGCGTGACACGCTCGCTTTGTGGGATCGCACCTACCTCTGGCACCCGTTCACGCAAATGCAGGAATGGGTGCGTGACTCGCCGCTGATCATTGAGCGTGGCCAGGGAGCCTACCTCTTTGACACGCGAGGGCGCCGATACCTGGACGGGGTCTCTTCTCTGTGGGTGACGGTACACGGACATCGGCACCCGGCGCTCGACCGCGCGATCCGCCAGCAGCTCTCGAGGATCGCGCACAGCACCTTGTTAGGGCTGTCCAACCCGCCAGCAATCCGGCTGGCCCGGCAGCTCATCCGCGTGGCACCCAAGGGGCTCACTCGAGTCTTCTATTCCGATGATGGCTCCACAGCCGTGGAGGTGGCGCTCAAGATGGCCGTGCAATACTGGCAGCAGCGTGCGCCGCGGGCCGGACCGAAGCGCACATTTGTCTGTCTCAGGCTGGGCTATCACGGGGATACGGTCGGCGCAATGAGCGTGGGGGGGCTCGATCTGTTCCAGAAGCGCTTCCAACCCCTCCTGTTCCCGTCGATCTCAGTCGAGCCGCCCTACTGTTACCGGTGCCCCCTGGACCTCACCTATCCGTCCTGCGCGATGGCGTGCCTCGAGCCGGTTGAGCGTGTCCTGCAACAGCGGCATCGGGAGATTGCGGGGCTCGTCATCGAACCGCTCGTCCAAGCGGCCGCCGGCATCGTGACGGCCCCACCGGGTTATCTGACACGCATCCGGGAACTCTGCACCCGATACGAGGTCCTGCTTATCGCGGATGAGGTCGCGACTGGCTTTGGTCGGACGGGCAGGATGTTCGCCTGTGACCACGAGGGAGTGACCCCGGACCTCATGGCGATCGGCAAGGGATTAACGGGCGGCTATCTGCCCCTCGCGGCGACGCTGGTCACCGAGAAGATCTATCGTGCCTTCCTGGGCGAGTACGAGGAGTGGAAGACTTTCTTCCACGGCCACAGCTACACCGGCAATCCCCTCGGTTGCGCCGTGGCGCTCGCGAGCCTACAGGTCTTCAAGCGCGCACGGACTCTGGCACGGGTCCGGGCCGGGATGGCTACCCTCCGGCGGCTGCTCCGTCCCCTCGCCCACCTGGCCCACGTGGGAGAGATTAGACAGTGCGGCTACATGGTTGGGCTGGAATTGGTCCAGGACCGGGCGAGTCGGAAACCCTATCCACTCACAGAGCGGGTAGGCCATCGGGTCGCGATGGACGCCCGCCGGCGTGGCCTGCTCATTCGTCCACTCGGTAACGTGGTGGTGCTAATGCCGCCCTTGTCGTGCACCACGCAACAGCTGGGTCGTATGGTCGCGGCTGTGCGAGAGTCAATTCGTGCCGTCACTGACCCACCCGCCGTCAGGAGAACCAGGTCGGACGGCAAGAGAAAGAAGGCATGACGCCACGGCACGAGGTCCCGGTGGTGCCCTCAGAGTTCCAGTTTGCCCCATCCTTCTCCTGAGGTATACTGGAGAGCCCTTCACCCATTACCTTTATCTGTTCGGAGCTTCGGATGCCGCGAGATCTGCCTATCGGGAACGGCTCGCTTCTCGTCACCTTCGACGGCAGCTACCAACTCCGCGATCTCTATTGGCCGCACGTCGGTTTAGAAAACCACACGAAGGGCAACGCCTGTCGCTTCGGTGTCTGGGTGGACGGACGTTTTCACTGGATCGATGACCCCGGCTGGTTGCGTCGCCTTCGCTACGCCCACGAAACGCCGGTCACTGAGGTCGAACTCTCCCATCCCGACTTGGAGCTGAACCTTGTCTGCCAGGATGCCGTAGATTTCCATGAAAACCTCTATCTCCGTCGTATCACCGTTTTGAATCGGACCGACCGGGCCCGCGAGATCAGGCTCTTCTTCCACCACGATCTGTATATCCTGTCGCACGAGGTCGGCGATACCGCCTACTATGAGCCGGAGCGGCGCGCGGTCTATCACTACAAGGGGCCACGCTGGTTTCTGATCAACGCCGCC
>JAHRHE010000126.1 GCA_020027965.1 Nitrospirota bacterium
AAGGTGGTGGGACTGGGGAAACTTGAAGTTCACGACGGCGAGCAGGTGATCGTCGAAGGGGTGTTCTCCCGCCTACGGCAGACCGGCCGCGCCATTGTCTACAACGAAATTAAAGCCACCGTGATTCGACCCATGGACCGACTCAATCCCGACCTCGTCGGGTGAGGCCCCTCCGGAGAATCAACCGCTCCCCCAGGTATCTCTGTACCACTCAGCTTCAGGTGTGAGACGTGACCGCGTCGTCTCTAGGCATTTCCGCTCGCGGCCGACTGGCACGGAACCCGACGGCGCTTGACGTTAGGGCGCAGGCCTTGGTACAACCTCGTGGCGTGGCGGTGTAGCTCAGTTGGTAGAGCAGCGGACTCATAAGCCGCGGGTCGGCGGTTCGATCCCGCCCACCGCCACCATTCGACTCGCGCTGAAAGCGCTCGCTCATGGCAGGCCACCCTCGACCCATTCGGCGGGCTCAGGACAGGCAGGCTCGGCCTGCGGCGAGCTCAGTCGAGTCAGGCAGGCACACTGCGAGTAGAATGGTGCCCTGAGCCAAGTCGAAGGGCTATCCCTCATCGCTAGCGCTACCGGGCGTCATGTAAACGTTCTGGGCGCCCGGAGAAAACACCTCAACGGCTTATCCTTCTGTCTCATTGATCACCGCGACGGAGGGCGGCGGGATCCGCGCCCCATCACATCTCTTTTTTCCCCGTCGTCAAATATCCGCTGCGCCTTCCCTCCCCATTATTCGCCTTTCCCGACTGACTTCTGTACACTCCTGGTGGCGTCCATGCAGGCCCATCGGGTGGCCGCCCGTCGGCGCACCTTCCGGCCGGAGGCATGCTTGCGCGGCGGAGGAGACCAAGTGCCATGGCCATCGCGACAGTCACATTCAGAAGGTGCATTATTAATCTACCGGAGTATGGGAGCGATGACCGGCACACCGGCTCACGAGTGTTCTTTGATCTCGACATCGACGGCCAGCCGCACCCGAATCTCAGTGCCGACATCAGACAGCGAGCAGGGGGCAGGGCGGAGACTGAGTTTCTTGAGGTGACGATGCCCCAAGGGTACGCAGGGCCGTTCAACTTTCACGTCTTCCGGGGATGCGTGGAGTTCTACTATCGGCATGTGGTTGGCGCCGGAGGATTGATGTTCGGTGGGAAGAGTACAGCGATGCGATTCGTCGGGTACGTCCTCGAACAGGAAATGCGCGTCCAATTTGAAGTTGGCTGATCACATGAGGCTCGGAGAACAGCGGATCCCTCGTACGCTGAGTGATCACGTCCCGATCCGGGCCGTCATGCTCGCCGGGGCGCTCGGCCTTATTCTCGCCACTCCAGCTTGCTCGGGCTTTCAAGAGGGCCGCCTGGTGTTCGAAAGGACGACGCCGAAGCGGTGAGAAACAGCATCACCCTGCTGTTCATCTGACCAATTCCCGGCAAAGGCAAAACCGTCAGTCAGGGTCTTTTTGTATGGTGGGCGCCGTCCCGGCGCGGGATGAGGTGTACAGCGCCGGCCTTCACCACGGCCATCACCGGCGACCCTGCGGCCAGATGCAAATCCTCCAGGGCTGACCGGGTGACAACCGCGGCAAGCAGGAACCCGCAGTCGATCTCGACGCGAACCAAGGCCCCCATCGAAATAATGTCCCGCACGAGCCCGTTCAGCTTATTCCTGGCGCTGGTCGCCCTCATGCCGACGGGCTCGAGCACGACATCTTCCGCCCTGATGCAGACGAATACGTCGGGGCCGGACTCCTCCCCTGCCAAGGCCTGAAGCTTCGTGCCGGCGACCTCGACGGTCACAAGCCCTTCTGAGGAATCCATGATCCGTCCGGGCATGACCGTCTCAATGCCGACGATCTTGGCCACCTCAGCGTCCCGTGGATGGTTGAACACTTCCTGCGGGGCCCCGCTCTGAAGCACCCGCCCGTCGTGAATCACCACCATGGTATCGCCCAGCGCCAGCGCCTCTTCCCAATCATGCGTGACCACGATAGAGGGCACGGCCAGTTGCCGCAGCAGATTACGGAGTTCTCCGCGCAACTGTGTGCGAGTCGGCACATCCAAGGCCGACAACGGTTCGTCCAGGAGCAGCAGCCGCGGCCGCCGGGCGATGGCTCTGGCCAGGGCCACCCGCTGCTGCTGGCCCCCGGACAGCTGGCCGGGCTTCTGGTCCTGGAAGCCTTCCAACTGCAGCATGCCCAGAACCTCCCTCACACGCTGGTGCCGCTCGTCGCCGGTCCTGGCCTCCATCCCAAAAGCGACATTGCCAGCGACAGAGTAATTCGGGAACAAGGCGTAATCCTGAAACATGTAGCCGAGGCATCTCCGCTGCGGCGGCAGCCGTGTTCCACGCGCCGAATCCAGCCAGGTCTCGGCCCCATATCGAATCACCCCGCGTTCAGGCCACTCCAGTCCGGCCACGCTTCGGAGGATGGTCGTCTTCCCAGATCCGGAAGGTCCGAAGAGGATTAACACCGACGGCGGCTCCAGGGCCATCTTGAACACGACGTCAATCGTCAGCTGGCCCGGAAACGATTTCGTGATGTCGACGATCAATTCTGAGCCCATGCCGAGCGGACCTTTAGAGTGGGAGCAGGCCCCGGCGCCCTTCCCACACCCTCCGGTTGATCGCATACACGGTCAACAGGACGGCGTATGAGATCACCAGCAGGAACAGCGCCGTCTTCGCCGCTCCCGCATAGTTGAGAGCCTGAACCTCGTCGTAGATGTCAATCGAAACGGTCCGCGTCACGCCCTCGATGTTCCCGCCGACCATGAGCACCACCCCGAACTCCCCCAGGGTATGGGCGAAGCTCAACACGAACCCTGTGACGACTCCGGCCAGGGAGAGCGGAATGATCAGCTTGAAGAAGGTCTTGACCCGGCAGACCCCCAAGGTCCAGGAGGCCTCAATGAGACGGCGGTCCACCTGATCGAAGGCTGCGGCGAATGGCTGCACGGCGAAGGGCAGACTGTAGAGGATCGAGGCGAAGAGAAGGCCTTCAAACGTAAAGGGGAGCGGATGGCCGACCAGGCTCGTGTAGAACCGCCCCAGGGGGCTGTGCGGCCCGATCGCAACTAAGATATAAAAGCCCAGGACAGTCGGTGGCAACACCAGCGGGAGCGCCACCACGGATTCGACCAGGAACTTCCAGCGCCTCTGGGAGAAGCTCAGCCAGTACGCAATCGGCAGGCCGACCACGACCAGAATCAAGGCCGTGAGGGTCGCCAGCTTGAACGTGAGCCCGATTGCCGTCCAGTTCACGACCGTCTGCGCCTCCCTGCCGAGCGTTTGCCGTAGCGGCCGCCATCGTAGGGAGGCGCAACCGAGAATGTCAATGAAGTCCTACTTGCCGACCATGACATCGGTCGCCTTGATGGCCACCGTGACGGCGTCGTTCACCTTGAGGCCCATGGTTTTGACCGAACCCTCCGTAATCGCGGCCACCACCTCGAGGTTGCCGACCTTCACGGTGACTTCTGCCATGGCCTGCCCCTGTGTCATGTGAGTGACCGTACCCTGAAATTGATTTCTGGCGCTCAGCTTCATCTCATCCTCCTTATTGAAACGAGCAGGACGATAGGTTGTTTATCGAACTGCTTCTGTTGATTGCTCGCCAGGCTTGCAACTCCCCTCTTTGAATTGATCAAAGCCGATCATGAAGCCCTCCGGGCCCCCGACTTCCAGACGTGCAGCCCGGCAGTCGCCGCGTCGTACGTCCGCCTTGAGCTTGAACCGAACGATTTTGTTTCGCTCCGCTTCGTCGCGCTGGGCCACGGGTGACGTCCGATAGGACTGCTCCAACTCCTGCTGCACCGCCGCGACGTCTGGGACCACGTAATTGATCTGGACCCATCCGGTCGGCCGTCCTGTTTTCAAATCCTGGCGCACGACGATCAGCACATCTCGATAACAGTATCCGCGCAGCCGATCAACCTGTGGGTGCTCCATAGTCTGTACCCTCTTAGCCTGGAGGATCGTTTCAAAAAATAACTCATAGAGCGTGATGTCGGCCGTTTCGATCTGGACCCCTTCCAACCACGGCGAGACACTGATGGGATGATCCGGTGCAGCCTTATCCTTTGGAGCGAGTTCACCGCTCGTGGTTGGCCTACAGCTGTGGACGGGAGTTGGCACAGGACTGGTGGCTGCCTCGCTCCGATGCTGATGCGTAGGTTCAGCCGCCCACGCAACGTGGCCAAACACAATCAGGGAAACAATCAAGAGAGTCGTCATGTCAGTTCAGGTGAAGAAGCTGTAAGTCGTCGAAATACGTGACAGCATCCGATTTAGTCCATAAGCCGATGCGACCGTTGCCGAACGTCTTGTCGGATAGCTTCAGGACGGTGTGGCCTTCAAAGAATACCTCGAACCGCTGGCCCTGGGCCACCACGCGAAACGTATGCCATTTGTGAACCGGGATGATCTCATCGAAGTTGCCGAGAAGATGCCTGACCCCCTTGACGACGCGATAGGCTCGGATGTTCTGCTCCAGTGGATTTGCCCGTGCGAGGTAATAGTTCCGGTCATCCGCCGCCCGCCAGATCAGGCCGCCTCCCATGTCGCCTTTGCCCCCCACTGCCAGGAATGAAACCTGGAGATCAAGATCGGCAGTCGTCACATCCTCAACAAGGACAGTCTTATAGGCATGTTCGGCGCCGGTATTCATCCGTTGCGCTAAGACGTGAGGTGGGCTTGGGGCTGATTTGAATTCCATGACCTGCCAGTCACCTGCCGGCCGGCCATCGAACAACGTGCCAACTTTGAAACTCTTGGGAAGCGAACCCACAGGCTCTGAATCAAAGTTCCATACTTGGTTGCCGGCCTTCTCCGATATTGCCACCTGTGCGGGACCAACGGGTGTTGCGGCTATTGAGCCGATCAACAGTCCCAATGCGACAATCCAGCCAAGTCGCAGCACTCTCATGCTCCTCAGACACGACCCATGTCATCACAATCTCAAGGATAACTAGCCGGCTTTGCACCGGAACTGTAGCCCCCAGCGACGGTGCGTCGTGACATCTCCCGTCCCCTCCGTCGTGGCCGATACCATGCTATACCCTCGCGTTTCACCTTCTCTCACGATGGCGTACCCGGACGGACATTTGTTCGCCATAATCCCAAGCGCGTCTTTTCGAAAGCCTGAAAACATGGGGCCTCCCCTGTCTTCTTTGTAGGGATACGTCACCACCCCTCCCGACGCGCTCTCGTGAACCAATGTGGCCCCCTTGGCGCAACCGGCGCAGGCCAGGAAGACAGCAAGCCCCACGACCCGCCACCATCGTCTACCCGGGCAACGTAAATCCATACCGCCTCATGACCTCCTGTCCTTGAGGTCCTTTCACATACTCCATGAACAGCTTCGCCGCCTCACGATTCTTGGAGTTCTTGAGTATCACGGCGCCCTGTTCCAGTGGTGGGTGTGCCTCGGATGGGATCTCCCAGTACTTCCCGGCAGCCTTCATGGTGGGCGCGAGCGCCAGCGAGAGCGCGATGATCCCGATGTCGGACGCCCCGGACTCCACGAACTGCGCGGCTTGCGAGATGTTCTCCCCCAGCACGAGCTTGTCTTTCACGCGATCGTGGACCTTGAAGTACTGCATCGCTGCAATCGCCGCTCGCCCGTAGGGCGCGTGCTTGGGGTTTGCAATCGCGATCCGCTTGATCGAAGGGTCCAGCAACACGTCCATCCTGAGCTTTCCTACCTCCAGCGGAGAACGTGCCGGGATCCACAGAACGATGCGCCCAACGGCATACTTGTACAGGGAGTCAGGCAAGGCATGGCCAGCTTCTTGGAGCTTCTTCGGGTACCCGATATCGGCAGAAAAGTACAGATCGAACGGGGCGCCGTTTTGAATCTGCGAAAAGAAGTTGCCGGAGGACCCAAGCGACAACTTGACGTGGTTGCCGGTCCGTTTCTCAAAGTCGGCCACCAGTTCCTTGAACGCATAGTTCAAATCCGACGCGGCGGCAATCGTTAGATCCTCCCCGCCAGCCGGCGACAACACAGGACAAGATACTCCCACGAAGGTCAAGACCGATAGGAACCTGATGGCATTTATTATCCGCTTGAAGAGATCGCCCACCATCGGCCTTCCTCAGCATCCCAGCTACCGCATGATGACTTTTCCGGTCTTGCTCCAATACCAGAACAGGGAAAAGTTGGGGTAAATTGAGTCGCTAGCATTCTGGCCGGCCACGGTGAAGAGCACACCCGCCGCCGCGACCCAGTTGTCCAAAAATCGCCACTGGAGCGCCGGCTCCACCCCGATCACCGTGAAGCCGCTGCGCTGCCCCGCGTTGATGGAATGGCCGTCCGCGCGCCAGGTCAAGCCGTGGAGCGTACTGATCTCCACGTTGTAGCCGAATCCTCGCTTATCATCCAGCAGGTGCTCGACGATAAGACGCGTGTTCACGACATCGCCGCTGTAGGTGGTGAGGTTGGCCGGCCCCTCTCCCGGAGCGGAATAAGTATAGAACACGGCGCTGCTGATGCGGAATGGCTGCAAGTTCTTCCGGACCATCAAGCCTTCGGTGAAACCCAATTCCCCGAATCGGGTGTTGGGCAACCGACCCAGCGGGGAGAACCCGCCTGGGGGTCGCTCCGTGCCCGAGATCCAGCGGCTCGTCGGCAATACCACTTGGGAGAACAGGGTGAAGGAGGGTCGCCAAGTGTCCGGATCCTGGACGACCGGCCGGTACTTGAGGATAATCGACGTATCCCCCATGCCGGCATCGCTGGTCGATTGACCGTTCTGCCTGGCCCAAAATGCATTGAACCCCGTGGCTGCGCCAAGTTCGAAGTGATTGGTGATACCGTAGGTGGCGTTCACAGAGGGGGCAAGAGAATACAGGTGGACAGGACCTGGCTTGCTCCCGGTGGCGAACTCCAACTGGTTGCCGAAACTCCGTTCGCCGATCTGGGTGAAGAGGAACTCTCGAAGTGAGAACTGTCCTTTCGGCTGGATGTCTACGGCCTGAAGCAGGATCGGCCCGTGCGAGAATGGATTCCAGCTCTGGCGATATTTTTGGATTTCCCCATCAGACGGGACCCATTGCCACGCCCAAGTGAGCGTCGGACTGAGGAGTTCACCCGCCATCAGGCCTCCCAACACCATCAGTCGGAGCAACATCGCTGGCCATTGGGGGAACGCGGGTTGGCGCTGGTTCACGAACGGAGCCCAGATCAGTGCGATCGACCACGGCGTCATATCCGCTGTTTGCATTTCCACCAGTTCATACAGCATCCTAAACTACAGGCAGCGTGCCCGAAGCGACGAAGACGTTGCTCAGTTACCTCCATATGGTATGTCATTCAGACAAGTATACTGTCATGTACAGCGAAAAAAATTTCAGTACCTCCTTACACGTCGACGCGATTCCTCTTCATCACACATGCCCCTTCATCATGGGCCTCGGCCTCTGCCGACCGGAGTCGCCTCCGGCCGACGTGTTGGGGGACCAGCCGAAGCCCCAGCATCGCCCAAGCTACTGTCAGCCACTGAAGCTGGCAGGGCAGGTGGCTCTTGCGAATGTCGGTTACCCGTTACGCATCACGCAATACCTGCACCTTTCCCGTCTCGCTGGTGTCATAGCCGCCGAGTGCTTCAATCTCCGTTCTGAACGCGCGACTCACGATCGTATCCAGCAGGTTCGCCAACGCAGGATGGCCGGTGAGAAACGGCGTGGGGATCACGAGATCATACCGCTCTCGTTGGAGTGGGATAAAGTCGAGTCCGAAGAGTTTGGCGGCAGACCCGATGCCGACCCCAGCATCCGCCTGACCTTCAGTAATCAGTCTGGCCACCTCGAAGTGCGACGCCGCGGTCCGGTCGTATCCCCTGACCGCCTTTGAGGCAATCCCCAAGGCAGACAGTTTTCCATCCAACAAGAGCCTGGCCCCGGCTCCCTTCTCGCGATTGATCATGCCGACATCCTTCCTCGCCAGATCCCTGACGTCTCGAATAGCCTTCGGATTGCCAGCCCGGACCATCAGACCTTCCTCCCACGTCGCAAAGGTCACCACCGTGAATCGGTCGCCCGTGAGGTGTTTTCTCAGATACGGCAGATTCGACTCGCCCGACTTCGGATCCACCACATGCAGTCCCGCGACATGAACCTCCCCGCGTTTCAGAGCATCGAGCGCCGCTCCACTCCCAAGGGTCCACCCAACCAGCGTGGTTTTCTCTCGCTGCCGTCGCAGGTATTCACCGGCCAGAAAGATGGCTGGGTCACACCCGGCCACTGCGATCTCTTGGTCGATGATCCGCCGATCCCTCAGGAGCCGGACTCGGACCCGCGTACCAGGCCTGGTCGTGCCGGTCGATGCCCCCGCGCTCCCCATGATCAGGCCGTCAGCGGAAACGGTATAGTTCAAGATGGCGCCGAGCGTCGCCACCGGCCGCACGACGATTCGCTCGCCGATTCTGGCGACCTTGACGCGCATCCGGGCCAAGTCGGCAGGACTTCGATTTGGCTCCCCAATCAGATCGCCCTCAATCACTTCTCCGGGCGCGACCAAGCTGAAGAGATCCTCGACCCGACAGTCGAGCACCCCGGCCAGGCG